>NZ_DAIUEH010000042.1:0-56578 GCF_036845245.1 Methylobacter sp. | reverse complement strand
CGACGGAAGCTGGCTCGGCTTTATCCTTGTACTTCATCATGACTGACTACTAGTAACCATTTTATTGCTGGACTAACATTCTCTGGCATATTTGGGTTATCACTGGAGTTACTTAATTCTTCTATAACATTATGATTCTGCCGGATGAAATTTACAATAGAACGTTCAATTTCTGCAAAATCCTCAACTCTTTTCACCAATGAAAAATAATTCCGCTTGCTAGCTATAAGTTCCTCAAGCTTTTTGTAGCTTGGAGAGTTCTTGTCTCCGCTCGACAATTCAATATATCTATGCCGCAATAAAGTTATAAGCCAATGATCATCCCATCCGAGATAGACTTGATTTAAAAAATTTCGTCCACTAAAGCTCTGGTCCCTAAAAATTTCCCATAACCAAGAGATTTCTTCTGGCTTGCGATCATTAGAGGTTGTAGAGTGGTTCTCGTGTTTGCTCAGATATTCAGTAATCAGTTCCTCTACAGCACCCTGTAAAAATGCGTCAGTTTTCACCACATGATGGTGGAAAATGACATTCCGATAAAGCGTATACCTCGCCTGAAAGAATTCTTCTAAATTTCGCAAGGCCCGAACACTTGGCAAAAACATCGGGACATTTGATGTCGACACTGTTTCTTGCGTTTGCTTTGAATCGACATATTTTAATTGGTAAAGGTATATGAGCCGCTGCAATCCTAAATTGTCGTTTCTAATACCCGAAAGTAAGGAATCACGCTGAATGTAGTCGAGTCTATCTGCATCTAAATCGCTTGCAACTAAATCGTGCAAACTTTTTAAAAGATTCTTTTCTTCTGGCGTGGACGCATTATCTCCGTTGGACAAAATTAACTTCGCGAGCGTCAAAGAAAACCATACGGTAGTCAAAATATCAGGATCCCTATTTTGATCGTTGATCTCGTCAAGAATCTGTTTTTGGAGAGAGTCGAACAAATTTAACGTCAAAAACTCATGAGGTGGGAGGTCTTTGGGTAAATTGTTGGGGCGATTTCCAATGGCTGAAATAAACTCCTCTTCAACAGCGCTGACGGGGCCTTGTTTTTTTTTCTCATTAAGTTTTAGTAAGACCTCATTGAGCGCATGCTCTGTTACATGAGAGAACGGAGGGTGTCCTAGATCATGGACCAATGCTGCAATTCTTACTGCCTGCATTGAAATTAAGAATGCTGCCCCCTCATCCTTATCTTGAATGTTTATTACGTTTTCTCCATGCGCAGTGATCCAAGGTAACCCATTGAGATGGATATATGACTCAGTTACGCTCTGGAAGTTAACTTGCGGCTTGTTGGTTAAGCATCCAAAATTATTTGCTGGAACATATCGCTTTTTTAAACAAGCTGTTAAGTCTTTTAGGAAATTATCTCTATCTTGCCTAGTGGCATTCTGAATACCGAAGGAGAACAACTTACTAGCAATCGCAGCGGCACCGAGAGAGTGACTAAAGCGGACATGATTTAACGCAGGGAAGGTTAAATATGCAGTTGAATTTTGCTTAACACCATGAAGCCTATTAAATACCGTTGTTCCAAGTATCTTCTTCTCCAACCAAGTTAATGAAATCGGGTTCTGGAGAATATCGGCAATAAAAATAGGCTTATATTTTTCTTTATTTTTCTCAACTACTTCTTTCGAGCTAACCATATGATCCTCCGATCAATCTGAAAACCAGCACAATCGGGCAACAGATTTCCGATGTCTGGTATTTAGTACGTTTGATGATGCGGTGGTAGACAAAATCAAAAACCATCGTCATGTTGGAGCATGGAAATGTCGAGTATAAATACTTGACCTTCAAGTTTTTAATTCTTGATTTACTGAAAGTCAGTTAAATCGAGAATTAGAATGACGGGTTCAGTTGTTTATCGCCTATACGCTGGCGGCAAGGCTCTGTCTATCTGTGTTTTTAAAAGCCAAACTATAAAAACTTGAATATTGAGTAAATAGCATGCCTGACTACAAGATTGCATGCTTAATCAAAGCTTTAACCGGTTTTTAGTATACTGGCTTTTGATGCAAATAACTAACGGCTAAAATTAATATCTTTTAGTAGCGGATTTGATAGATAGCTTCATACGGAACCGGTGAGTGAGGCAGAATCAGGATCGTTTACTTAGCAGTCGCCAGATACAGGAAAAATGGTTTTCTTGTGGCGTTAGTTCCATCTCCACATATTTAACATATCTCCTTTCCTTATATTGCGCTTGCAATGCATACTCTTTTTTAAGATCATTCAAGGTTGAGAAAGTACCGCGTGTGCTTACGCTCACCGTGCCGAAGTAAAGCCCCTTTACCCACTAAATCCTGCAAATCGCGGGTAACGGTGACTCTGGGCGCGCCGGTAATGCCGATGTATTTCTCCGCGCTCAATCCGCCTATGAAGCCATCCGGGCCTTCTCGAAACATTCTGGTCAAAACCTTTTCCTGGCGCGGATTGATTTGCCCACGCAGCCGGTCATAGAGCTTGGCTTTCTTAATCAAGAAATCAATCCAGGTTGAGGTATAACTTTGGGCGTTTATCACCGTGTCTGCAAAATAGAGCCGCCACGCAGTTATTTCAGTCTGCTTGTTTGCCTGTTCAAGGGCGCTGTAATAGGTTTTTTTGTCGCGTTCGATTGTGTAGGAGATGGCAATCAGCGTTGGCTGACCCAAACATTGAGAGAGCGCTTTTTCGGCAAGCGCCCGTCCGATTCGGCCGTTGCCGTCTTCGAATGGGTGGATGCTGACAAAATAAAGATGGGCAATAGCAGCGCGTAATAAAGCCGGTAGTGGCGTTTTTCCATTCGATGCGGTGGCGTTAAACCAGTCGATGAAACGCTCCATTTCCGGCATCATTTGCGCTGACGGCGGGGCTTCAAAATGTACTTTTGGGGCATAGATAGCGCCGGATACGATTTGCATCGGTTCGGCATGTGTACGGTATTGACCTATGTCAGCTAGGTCGCGGCGACCGTTAGTCAGCATTTTGTGCCATTCGAACAGCATGGTGTGGGAGAGCGGAGACTCAAAATCCCGATACACATCAACCATCATTTCCGCGATGCCTTGTTCGGCAGGAGGAATTTTGCGGTTGTCAGTGATCAGGCCGAATTGACGGCGAATAGATGACTGAAGGCTATCGCGATCAAGATATTCGCCTTCAATCTCCGATGTTTTTAACGCCTCGTTGCTGATGAGCTCGACTGTTAATTGCTGCTTGTCCCCTTCATTAAGGTGTTTGAATGCGCCGAACACAAGACCAGAACCCAGCAGAAATTGTTTCTCGCTTTCATCAAGCAGGGATTTGTCGTAGCTAAAATAAGGCCAGTCAGGTTGTTGCCAGTTCCAGATCATGAGTTATACGCCATTAGTCTATAACTCATAATATGTTCAATTATGAGTTATAGCAACTTGGTTTATAGCCCATGCCCGCATGCTAAAAACAATTCCAAACCATAGTCGCGCGAAAAGTTAGCTTGACCGAGACAGGAGCGAGCGTGTCAATCCGGCTCATAGCGAATATAAAGCTGCCCGGTAGGGATAAAACGAAAACCAACATTGTCAGCATCAATGACTGGGTTATTTTAGTTAAGCAAGCAGGCAAAAACTGTAATAAGATAGCTGCAGTTTTTATTTTTAATAAGAGTCTCTTTATGCGACGTTTTATCTTACTGAGTTTGCTTGCCTTTCCGGCTTATGCTGTCGATGAGCAACCGCCGAGGCTTGAGGCTGTGCCGGAGGTTCCTGAACCGCCTTTGCCGGTGCAAAACGGTGAAACCATGGAGCCGGATATTACCATTATTCGTAAAGGTAAAGACACGATCCAGGAATACCGGCGCGGCGGCAGGCTTTATATGATAAAAGTCGTGCCCGCTGTCGGCCCGCCTTATTATTTTCTCGATACCAATGGCGACGGCAAAATGGATGTACGCCGCAACGATTTGGATAATGGCTCTGACATTAATATGTGGAAGTTGCTGGAATGGTAAGCGCTTAAATCAGTGTCGGTATTTACTCGCATAACACGCCCGCAACTCGATCAATTCTTTAGCGCTTATACCCTCGGTGAAGTTATCGCTTTTGAGGGTATAACGGACGGCATAGACAATACCAATTATTCGGTCACCACCACGCAGGGCGGTTTCGTTCTGACTCTGTTTGAGTCGTTGGCTGCCGATGATTTGCCGCATTTTGTAAAGCTATTGTCGCATCTGGGCAAAAACAATCTGCCTTGTCCCTGTCCTCAAAACGACCGGCAGGCGAATGCGTTGCGTCAGCTTAACGGCAAACCGGCTGCGGTATTCAGACGTTTGCCGGGCATAGCAACGGCATCGCCCTCGATTTTACATTGTCAGGAAATCGGCTTGCAGCTGGCAAGTTTGCATCGTTGCACGCAGGATTATGTTTTTCCGGTAAAAAATAGTAATGATTTAAACTGGTGCGAAATGGTGTCGAATAAAATAGGCGCTCATTTGTCGGTCACAGATCGTGAGCTGATTAATGATGAGTTGGTTTTTCAGTCTGAAAACAGTCCGGTTAATCTGCCGCTAGGCGTCATTCACGCCGATCTGTTCAAAGATAATGTATTGTTTGTCGATGACCGGCTCAGCGGGCTATTGGATTTTTACAGCGCCTGCACCGATACGTTGCTGCTTGATGTTGCGATAGCGGCTAATGATTGGTGCTGCGATAACGGCATCGTTAATGCCGAAAAGCTCACTGCGTTGTTAGCGGTTTATGAAAGTCTGAGGCCATTGGAAGCGCTGGAAAAAAGACATTGGTCGATTATGCTCAGGGCGGCGGCGTTGCGTTTTTGGCTATCGCGCCTGGAACATCAGTGTTATCCGAGGCCCGGCGAACTAACCCAGCAAAAAGATCCGCTGACTTTTCGACGTATATTGCTGCAACATCGGCAACAGACTTATTTATCGAGTAATGAAAATATTTTTAACCTCAGGAGTACAGCATGATTAAGTCTTTTCACATGATCTTTATTTTATTATCCATCTCCAGTTTTGTCGGCAGGGTTTATCTGGCGGAAAAACGCCCGGAAATGCTGGAGCAGAAATGGATTAAAATCGGGCCGCATATCATCAACAGTTTATTGCTGATTACCGGCTTTACGCTGGTTTTTCAAGGCTCATGGCTGTCGGGCGAGTACGGCTGGATTGTCGCTAAACTAATAGCTTTATTGGGATATATCGGTCTGGGTATTGTTGCTATCAAGAGTCAGGGCGACTTGCGTTGGAAAGCATTTGCAGGCGCTATTGCCTGCTTTATTTATATCGGGATAGTCGCGGTCACCAAGAACGCATTTTTCTTTTTATAGTAGATTGAAAAAACGTTACAAACAAAATTCAACTTTACTGATTTGTTGATCCAGCCAAAACAAGAGATCTTTGCCTTTGCGAAACCGGGTTTCATCAAACTCAAGGGCTTGGTTGTCGGTTAATGTCACCCAGCGGGACAGCTGATTTTTTAGCTGTCCCTGTTCGCTGACCGTAAAATGATAGCGCTGCGTCAGCTGTTCGAATAACTTGGGTTCAGGCACAGTTATTATCTTCGCCAGACGGCTTAATTCAGCCAGTAAGGTTTCAATCGTTGAGACATGGGCGCCTATTAATGCAGCAACCTGCTTGGGTTGGATGTTTTCCGCAGGCGATGCTTCATTATCTGAAATAACTTTGAGGCAGTGGATCAATTCGCCGGACGAAAACCGTACCGCGGTTTCATAAAATGCCGACGCTTCCATATCGCAAAGATGTTGCGAGTCGTAACCAAGCTGCGGCCTTGATACCGTTTGAATGCATGCGGTTGGGCAAGGTGGTGTGAAAACCAGCGGCGGGTAGTAGCTTTTCCGGCTATCGACATCGGTGATTTTGTCGATTAAAAACAGGCGGCCTAAGGCATGGTCAATATGCCCGGCGATACCGATATTAACCAGCACCGGATGTTCAACTGAAGCAAACAAAGCCTGGGTATAAGCCAATCCGGCAGCCATTGCGCTTTTTCCCAAGCCGGTTACCGTCAGGCAAATGTCCTGACTGAAATAAACCGCAAACGGTTGAACTGTCGTATTTTTCTTTAATTTGAAATGCTCGATCAGCGGCTTGGCCTCGCAGGGTAGCGCGGCGTAGATAAAAATTTGGGGCGGCTTTTGTCGCGTCATTCAGAGGGTCAGCAGCATTTTATTAATGATAGGTGGCAAAAAGCGGCAAGGCCGCGCGGCATAAAAGTCGAAACGGTGAGTTATCAGGCGTTCCAATTTCGAACGTAATTATCCATTAAATAAAGCATTGGTAACACAATAATAAAAGCAACATCACCGAGAAATATTAGAGCGGTTAGTGGTTACCGATTCGGGATATCTGCAATTCGGTTCTAATGGATCGTCTTTTTGACTCAAATTATCCATAATAATCGATTGCGCCGTGGCTTCCGCATCGGTGATTTCATCGGTAAAGATATCTGTCTGATACTCCGGTGTAGTCACTGCCGCCAGTGAAGCACTCAGGAGCTGCCCCGATTCCTTGACGTCGATTGAGGTCACGGTGGAGAGTCCCGGGCGAATGGGGTTTTTCAGTATTTCATCTTTCCGTAATGCGATACGTACGGGAATACGTTCTACGATATGAATAAAATTTCCGACTGCGTTATCCGGGGGCAATAACGCGAAGACACTGCCGGTACCGGGTATCAGCCCTTCTACCGTTCCATGATAGATGTAGCTGTTCCCGTAGAGATCGACACTAATCTCTGCCGGCTGGCCGGGCCGTATCCGCCCTATCTCTGTCTCCCGCAAGTTCGCCTCTACCCACAGATGCTCCAAAGGAACAAGGGTCATGAGCTGATCACCCGGTTGAACCCGGTTGCCGACCTGAGCCTTGCGCATGGACACATAGCCGGAGACGGGCGCATGGATTTGCTGCCGCGAATATTCAAGATAGGCGGCAATGAATTTATACTTAGCCGCCTCGACGTCCGGATGCAAAATCTTACTGGTTCCTCCTACTTTCGCTTCTATGGATTTGAGTTCCGCCTCGGCCTCTCGCATCTCGGCTTCGAGGGTCAGCGCCTGATCTTCGGCGTTTTGCATGACCTGCTCGGATACTGAACCGGTTGGAAGTGCTTGCCGAAACCGAATCACATCATGGCGCACACGGGCAAGCCGAGCCGAGCTGGCAATGAGTTTTTGGCATATTTGCCGGTGCGTAGAAAAAACAGCGCCGATCTCGCGCACGGCCTGCCCCAGCTCGCCTTTACGCTGGCCTAAAGCGGTCTGCGCGCGATGCTGATCGAGACTCACCAGCAGATCGCCCTTGTTTACATACTGACTTTCCTCGACCAATACCTGCGTGACGATACCCGTTGCATCCGCTTCCACCGGAATAAGATTGCCGGTAATGAATGCATTATGGCTTACAACCCGGAAACGGCTGCAGTGCCACCAATAAACAGCAAACGTTAAAGCACTTATGACCATTACTAGCAAGACTATCAATAGATAGCGTTTGCGGCGGGTACGAATAATCTTGGAATGAGTTTTCATAGTTATTAATATTGGCAGTACCGGATTTTAATTTCGATTCGAATCTATACTCGCCCAAAGGCTGCGATGACTTACCATGGCAACCAACTGAGCTGTTTTTGTTCGTGTTTCTGCTGGATAGGCTGGAGATCATTGAGGTACCCGCCGCCCAATGCTTCCATCAAATCGACCATCGCAATCAGTTGATCGGATTCCAAATTCTTCAAAGCATATTCCTGGTCCAGCACGGTATGCCGGCGGGCCAACATCGCCCGGCGATCATCCAAACCGCTACGAAAACGCACTTCAGCGAGACTCAGCTTTTCATGTTGCGCAGATAGCAAGCGGCCGTGTGCTTCGAGGATGGCATGTGTCTCCCGCCAACGGCTCAGGCTATCGGCCACCTCCTGTACGGCGCGTAACAAGGTTTCATTGTAAAGCTCCACTGCGCCATCGTATTCCGCTCTTTGCGCCGATAATTCCCCGCGTAGACGTCCGCCTTCAAACCAAGGGAGCCGTAGACCAGGCGCGATCCCGTAAGAGAAGCTGGATCCTGAGAACAGAAGATTGGCGAGAGAACTTGCACCCTTCGTCATTCTGAGAGCGTTCACGCCGGCAAATGCAGTCAGATCGATGGTAGGCAAAAAGCTGGCTTTAGCGACCTTGACCCGTTGCGCCGCCGCCTCGGTTCGGTGAAGGGCGGAAGCGAGATCAGGGCGCTGGCTGAGCAGTTCCAGCGGAAGTTGCAGAGGCAAGCGCACTTTATCCGGGCTAATCGCGGTGTCTGCGAACAGGTTTTGTGTCGAGTCGGGCCCTTTGCCTATCAACCGGGCCAGCAGGTTGCGCTGAATATCCAATTGATCCCGGATACCGGCTTCGCGCTTATTTATCTGCTCTAATTCAATAGTCGCCTGTTTCACCGGATCGGCGGAATCCAAACCCAGCTGCAGCCGGGTCTCGTCCATGCTGAGTAAGTCGCGCCGCAACTTAGCCATGTCATGCGCCAGATCAAGTTGTTGCCGTAGTGCGATTCCATGGATATAAGACCGCGCAATTGCGGTAGTCAACTGAAGCAGAGCTTCGGCCAGTTCCGCTTTCTCGGCTGCCGCTTCGCCCAGCGCCGCTTCCATTGCGGCGCGATTTTTCCCCCAGAAATCGAATTCGTAGCGGAAGTTGAAGGGATTAATTTTGCCGAAGACGATATTCGCTCCCGCCGCCTCTTGGCGGTTGAGCGCGGCAAAAACGCCATTCTCTGAAATACGCGTATTCTCAAACTCCGCTTCAGCATCCAGGAACGGCAACAGCCTTGCGCCTTCTACGCGAACCAGGGCTTGCGCTTGACGCAATCGCGCCGCCGCCATCTTGAGGCCGATGTTATTCTTCAGCGCGGCATCGATCAGGCCGTTCAGCTCTGAGCTGCCGAATTCCCGCCACCAGCGTTCGGGCGGCCAATGCCCTGCAGCAATAAGCGACGGATCGTGACCGGTATCGGATAGCGTATGTTCCATGGGAGGGGATTCCATGAACTCGGCCGATTTCTCTCCTGAAGGTATCCAGGCGCAGCCGGACGTTAACAAGAGCATAAACCCGATAGTGAACCCAAAAAGGAACAATCGATACAGCGTAATTTGACGAATCATGGTTCCACCATAATCTCTTCCGCCCGAATATCCCCTAGTTCTTTCACCGGAGTTGGATGAAGCGGTTGATAGGTCGGATAAGCCAGCCACACCAGTCCGGCCAATCCGGTGAAGAGGAGGCTTGCCAGCAGAAAGGCGTCGTTCAATGCCAGAATGCTTGCATGCTGTTTGATGAGGGTTAGGAGTTTGCCATTGATCATGGCTTTATCAAGGCCGGAGGCCTCCAATCGCGAAGAAAACCCTTGCAGCAAATCAATAGAAGCAAATTTTCGTCCCCCGAAATGATCCGCCAATTGAAGCTGATGAAAAGGAGTGCGCCGAAACAGCACGACGCCTTGTAAGGTAATGCCGAATACACCAGCCACAACCCGCAGAAACCCCGTCTCTTCAGCCGCACGTATTTCGTTGCTTCCAGATAGTCCGTGAAGAGTCAGCCGGGTCAGCGGCGTGAAAAACGAACCCAGAAAAAAGCCGAGCAGCAACATGGGCCAAAAAATTTGATCGAATGAGCCGGGATCATCGAACAAGCCGATCCAATAAAAAGTCAAGGCGAAACCTAGCAGATTCAGGCTGACCAGCAACCGAGCGTCGAGGTTTTTTGGCAGCTTGTGCATCGCTAAAGTCACCGGCAACGCAAGCAGGATCATGGGGAGGTAAGCCATGCCCGCCAAAAATGAAGAATACCCTAGCAATACTTGAAGCTGAACAATGAATACAGAAAGTAGTCCCTGAATTGAAAGAAATCCGGCGGAAAGACAAATCACTCCTATCGTAAAATTACGGTGAGAGAAAAGCCGTATGTTGAACGCCGGGTGGCGTTCATCGAATTCCCAAATAATCAAACAGGGCAACGCTACGATGAGGACGATCAGCATGCTGCACACGAATGGCGAATTAAGCCAGTCAAAATCGTTACCCAGATTCAGCATGGTCTGTATGCTGCCGAGCACCAAAGCGAGGAGAACAAAACCGATGTCATCGAAACGCATGTATTTACGCTCGAAGCCCCGTCCGGCCAACAATGAACCTGTAATCCCGGCGATGACCAAGGCAAGGGGGACATTCAGATAAAACAGGTAGCGCCAACCAAGTTCGTCGGCTATCAGGCCGCCGATCGGAAAGCTGATCGTAAAAGGCATCAGAGTGATAAGCCCCCATATTCCCAGGCCTAATAGTTTCAGTCGGTCGGTATACTCTTTCAATAACAGGGACTGTCCGATATAGAGAGTAATTCCACCCGAAAACCCGAGAAGAATGCGCGCCGGAACAAACAACCACAAGGTTTGGCTGATCGCACATAAATATGAAGCAAAGGCATACACGACAAACGCCGCGATAAACAAACGATAGTCACCATATCTGCCGGATAGCCAACGTGCGATAGGAAAGGCCAACGCCAAGGCAATGATGAAGTATGTCTGACCCCAGGTACCAAAACTCGGGAACACGCCTCCCAGATCACCGGCAACATGAGGCAACAACGCAATATAGGCCCCGACATTGAACAGCACTATTATGTGTCCCAGACCGAGCACGATATTAAACAGGATAAAGCGCCAACCGCGCAGGCGTTTTGCGTAGGCGGTGGTCATGGGGTTAACCTGGCAGCTGCTGATTGGCCGGATGCCTTAAGCGGCAGCCCAAGACGACTTAACCCATCAGCGACCAGTTGTGCGCCCATATCGGCCACCAGCAGCTTGAATTTTTCGGCTTCAGCATTGAGCAGGCTTTCCGGCGAGTTTTCAGCAGAGAAGGTTCTCGCACTGATTCTTCCGATGACTTGCCGGGTATTGGGATCGATCAGTTTGATCAACACCTGCAATGATGTTTGTGCATTAAAAATTCTATAAGCATCGATACCCACTTCTAATACCGCATCGACATGTTCCAATCCATGCTGTCGATAATCAACGGTTGACCTATTCTGGTCGTACCATTGCTCTATGGCATTACGCCAATTACCGAGGTTGGCGGTACGATCCCCGCTTGCAATCGGCAGAGGGTAATAATACTTGCTCAGCATTGCTCTGATTCTTTCGCCATTCAGTTGCGAGACCGCTTTCTCCGCCAATATGAAAGTTGGCATCCAACTCTCTCGAAACGATACTGTCGGTTCCAGGCCGGCGGTTTTTTCCATTGAGGCCGGAGCTTGGGGAATATCGGCTATCGGCACAATGTCATCTTTACTCACCAAGCCGGCGATGAGTACTCCGCCGGGATTCTTGTAGATATTTTCTTTCAGAAACAGATAGTCTGGCATGGATTGGTACTCATATTGACTGTACACGGGAAATCGGGTTTCAATCAGATCAGGAATGACCTCCAGAGGTGGCGATTCCACCGGTACCACAAGCATCGTGTGTATTTCAGCGATTTTGTGGGTCGAAGGTTTGATCGGTACAGCGGTGCAACTACTCAATATAAAAAGTAGTGTAAGTAATACGTCGCAGCGATTCATAGTTGCCAAGGATTGCTGTGCATGAAGCAATTTTTCATATAGCGCGTTACTCTTTTCAGTCCGCCAGGCAGTAAGATTGTTTTGCATCATTTTTTCCTCTAGGCAGCGTTAAGGGCACAAGCATTAAGGAAGCGCTGATTAAATCCTTCGACAGGCTCAGAACGAACGGTAAGTTGTTGATTCTGTTTGTGACAAGCTTGTCGAACCATGAGTGGAATCGATTTGTTCAGTGCTTCCTTAAGAGAAGTGGAATTATTCGTCGGCATTCATTTTCTGCCTTATCGCTTTTCAGGGCGATTAAAGCAGGACTGCTGGAAATTTATTCATCTTCATGCTGCTAATATAAAAACTTCCTGTCGTATAAGACAAACGATATTTATTGGACATTAGTATCGATATATCCGATATTAACGACATGGACATAGATCAGATCAGAACTTTTTTGGGGGTAGTCGCCAATGGCAGTTTTCTGGAAGCGGCCAATAGACTGCATGTCACTCAATCGACCGTGAGTACCCGGATACAGCGGCTGGAATCCTATCTGGGCGTTACCCTGTTTGTGCGCAATCGCTCCGGCGCCGCGTTGACGCCGCCAGGACATCGCTTTTTGCGTCATGCCAAATCCCTGTTATTAACATTGGAGCAGGCGCGACATGACATTGGCTTACCCAGCCGTTTTCGCGCCAGTATCACCGTGGGGGCTCGCATCGCTTTATGGGAAGGACTGTTGCCTCAATGGGTCGGCACACTGCGGGAGCAGGTCCCGGATATTTCCATTCGTAGCGAAATCGGCTTTGAAGAAGATTTAATGCGGGCGCTGATCGAAGGCAGGATGGATGTGGGTTTGATGTACACGCCACAACATAATCCCGGCCTTCAGATTGAGCATTTATTTGATGAGACGCTGGTGCTGCTGACCACCGATCCGGACAAACCCTGGCCGAATGATGATTACATTTATGTAGACTGGGGGGCGGCATTTTACGCGCAGCACAGTATGAGTTACCCTGACCTGGAACGCCCACCTCAGGTGGTCAATATCGGCTGGTTGGGTGTTCAGTTAATCCTCAGCAATGGCGGCTCATGTTTTCTGTCTATGCGTATGGCAGAGCCTTTAATCCAGACCAAAAAGTTGTTTCATGTGCCTGGCAGTCCGCAATTTAAATTACCCGCTTATATGGTTTTTCCGCGCGACAGCGATTCCATTGTATTAGGGCAGGTGCTCGATAGCTTGCGTTCATTGGCCCTTATCGAGCAACAAAAAGCGATGACGAAATAGACTGCATTTGAGGCGGGCGGTTATCCGTTAGTCTCCAACATGCAGGCAACGAATCGATTTCAGTTTTAACGGCCAATCGTTTTAGTAGGCGATGAAAAATGAAGAAAGTGGATAGGTCCCGAATGCTCTTGCGCCAAAGCGTCGGCATTAAAGGCTGCTCTTCGCGTTGCGGCAGATAATGACAAGAACCTTGCGCTTCAGAGATGGCTAATTGAGCGCCTATTTCCAATTCATCGTAGACCCAGCTGCTGAATTGACCGTGGGGCAAGCGGCGAATATGAAATTCCGGGGTGTTCTTGGGTAGCTGGATATTTGCAATCGAATAGCTGCGGGCCAAGCCATCGGGGCGTTTTAAATTAAAACTGAGCGGCGAAAACTGAGTTTCATATTCCAAAACCAAATGTACGATATCGGGCGTTAACAGCTGTTTTTTGATAACGAGGGCTTCAATTGAGGCGCCCTGCCGGTTGGGTAAGGCAACGGTCATAGCTAGCCTGCTGAGCATGACAAATACAAGCCAGAAAATAGTTTAAGGTATCTTTAAGGCCGACTTGAGCCGAGACAGGTGGAGAGTTATCAAGACTGCGTATCATGCAGGCTTGGCAAAGACCTTGGCGGCAACCATTAGGCACCTGTATGTTTTCCCTTAACAGGGTTTGCAATACAGTCTCATTCGGTTGACAGGGAAATGTTGATCCATCAACAGTTATGCTTCGCATGGTCTCCACCTGGAGTTTCAGTTATTTGCCTAAAACATCGTTACGTGTGCTTTCTGCAATGGCGGCAGCTTGAGCGATCAGTTCTTGCGGTACGTTTAATTCGGTTAATGTTGCGCCAAGGTGTTCCATGACGGCATCAAAATGACTTGCATTCAAGCCCATTTTGACAAGACGCGCATGTGCAGAGCGCATATCGGTACCGCTATAATTATTTGGCCCGCCGAATGCCATAGTCAAAAAGGCTTTTTGTTTGGCAATTTGCTTTTCCATGTCGGAATTGTCGAAAAAACGGTTAATGCGATAATCAGCCAATACTTTACGATAAAAAATATCTACAGCGGCATTAACAGCCGCTTCGCCGCCGAGTTGTTCATATAGTGATTGGCTTGAAGTTGTTTCTTGTGAATCGCTCATTATTGTCTCCAGTGTTGTGTAGTGTCATTATTCTTATCTAAGCAAACTTGCTCATAGAGAAGTTTATAACAACAGACGATTTTTTGCTATATAAAACTTTTACAAGTTATATGTGTCATAATGAGTTATTATTACTATATGTTCAACGATAAAGTCATGACAAAAGGATAATCCGCTAATGCTTCAAAAGATAAGTTCCCGCCAACATCAGATACTTGAGCGCTTGCTGGAAAGCAGGAATGGCTTGAGTGTTGATGAGCTGGCTAAAGCGCTGGATATTTCCAGAACGGGTGTGCAGCAGCACTTCGTTGTTCTGGAACGGGATGGTTACATTAAGAAAAGCACGCTCAATAAAACGGCCGGGCGTCCGGTGACTATTTATGTGATAACCGACAAAGGCAATAATTATTTTCCAAAGCAATATGCCTGGTTTTCAGAATTAATTCTTAGCGATTTATTGGAGGAAATAGGCCCTGATCGATTTAAAGCCTATATGCAAAAACTGGGTAGTAAGCTGGCGGATAAACTGCGTAGCAAATTTGAAGGAAAAAATTTGAACGAACGCGTTGATGAGCTGGCTATGGTCATGACCGATCTGGGTTTTCAAGTGAAGTTGGATATAGAGCCCGAAACGGAAAGCCCAAAGATGGAGGCTTATAATTGCATTTATCACGATCTGGCACAAAAACATCATGAGATTTGCGAGTTCGACCTAGCGCTTATGTCCTCATTGCTGGACAAAGAAGTTGAACAGTCAAGTTGTATGGCTAAAGGCGATTGCAACTGTAGTTTTAAAATCAAATAATCTAAACGGCGTCTACTGCATAACGTTTAATCAGTTGTCGGTAATAGTCGGCTTCATCGGTTTTGCCGCGTTTTATAACGCCGTTGAGGTAAATATTCGTCTTCTTTAACAGCATATTGACCGCCGCCTGCCGGTTTTGGTCGGACAATTGCCCTGCATCGATAATTTTCTGTAAGGCTTCGATCCGAAACCGGTCCATGCCCCAGAATGCGTGGGATAGCTGGTCTGCATGGCCGCCATGTTTGTTGATTTGCGGTTGCTCGACCAATAAAACCGGGTAATTGGCGGTGATCCTGAGCCACAGGTCATAATCTTCGCAGGCTGGCAGTTGGGCATCAAACAGGCCAATGTCGGTGAATACCGTGCGATGAATCAACATCGTGGACGGCGACATCGCGCAGAGCGGCAAGCAATGGTTAAATATCCAGCCGCCGGTTTTCGCGTATTTTTGAGGCACGTCGACCTGAATTCCATTTCGCACCCAATTTTCTTCGGTATGGCAAATCTTGTATTCAGGATTGATAGCCAGTGCCGCCTTCTGTTTTGACAGCTTTTCAGGTAGCCATTCGTCATCGGAATCCAGAAAAGCCAGCCAGTCGCCTGTTGCTTGTTGTATGCCAAGATTGCGTGCCGCGCTGACTCCGTGGTTCCGCTGATAGTAATAATTTACCTGAGGAAATTCCTGACGGAGCATGACTTCTGTGCCATCGGTCGAGCCGTCATCGATTACCGCAACTTCGGCCGGTAATAAAGTTTGGGAATATACGGATGACAGCGCCCGTTTGAGTAAATGGCAGCGGTTGTAGCTGGGAATAATAACTGAAATATTTATAAAATTACCTTATTTTTTAATTAATTGTTGCGATTTCATGATAATCGACATAAATTAAAGTCACTAACTCAATATAGGAGGTGCTCATGTCGATTGCAGTGCAAGCTAACCCGGAAAAAAAACAGCAGGCCTATCAACTGATAGCTGAATTACAAAATGAAAGGCAAGAGGTTTGGTCTTCATATTGTCATATTGCCGAGCTAATACCTAAAGCAGCGAATCAGGCGGTAAGGAAGAAGCTGGCCCAATTTTCAGAAATACTGATTGATTATATTTCTCTTGGTCATTTTGGTGTTTGCGAATGTTTGTTCGCAGACGCGGACAGTCAAAATCCTGCGTTATCATCGGTCGCAAAAGAAATTTATCCGGCATTGTCATTTACTACGGAAGCGGCGGTATCGTTTAATGACAAATATGAAAATGATACAACTGCAACTATTTCTGATGACCTGAAACAGGACCTGTCCGCCTTAGGTGAAAGTTTGGCAAAAAGAATCGATTTGGAAGACCGGCTTTGTGAGTTGATGCTGCAATAGGGATTTTGATGCTGATCACAAAAAGACCAGCAGAGCTTCCGCTGGTCTTGCCGCTATTTTGATTTAAGGCTGCGTCGGCGTTACGATTGCTTTGGGGGTTTCCGTTCCGTCGCTTTCGGCGGCGTTTTTGAGATAAATTTGCTTTAAACGGCTAAAAGCCGACCATAAGGTTTTATCCATCACAACCTGATTGCCGATAGAAACGATGACCCGTGTTAATTCGGGTATTTTGTTTTTGGTCGATGCCAGATAAATCGGCTGCACATAAAGGACGGTATTGCCCATCGGCAGGATAATCATCCGTCCCATTTCAACCACCGAGCCATATTGGCCCCATAAGGTGAATTGCGCCGAAATTTCCGGATTTTGGTTAATTAACGCCTCAACCTGCGCGGGCCCGTTAACCTGGACATCCTTACCGAATTTGTAAACGGTAATGCCGGGCTTGTAGTCGGAGCTACAGTTGGTTTTATCCAGCGTCCCCGCAACACCTATCATGCTCAGATTGCTCCTGTTAACCGGTGTCATCGGGTTAATCAATACAAACTCTTCCTTATCATTACAATTGCCGAAGTCCATCGTCTGGTAATAAGGCAAGACCGGTTGCCCGCGGACATTGGCAAACTGCCAGGTTTCGGCCTGTTCGTAGAATAATTCAGGGATTCGTTGATGATATTTTGCGTATACCTTCATTTGCAGATATTGAAGATCGCGAGGATAGCGCAAGTGTTGCTTTAATTCGGCCGGCATTTCATCCAGGTTTTTGAACAATCCGGGATAGGCGTTGCTGTATGCCTTAATAAGCGAATCCGATGGATCGGCAATATAAAAATCAACGTCGCCGTCAAAGGCATCTACAACAACCTTAACCGAGTTGCGGATGTAGTTGAAATCTTGGTGTCCTTCCAGAAAATCATCGTCTGCGGGTTTGGACACCGGATATTTGTTGGATAAAGTGTAGGCATCCACTATCCAGTAGAACCGTTCCTTGGTGATAACCAGATAGGGATCTTTATCCAGATGCAGGAACGGGGTTAACCGATTAATACGCTCGGTTATATTTCTGCGTATCTTGACTTTGCTTTCTGTTGAAATGTTGGTGGAAAAGAATATTTTTTCGTCTTTTAAATAAAAAGAAAATAAGGCTTTTCTGAACAGTGATGGAATAGGAATGCCGCCTTCGCCATGGTAAGCCGCTTCCATGGTGGGATCAGCGGAACCGGCAATGCCTACGACGTTGAGCTTATTCGGGACTATGGCATAGTCGAATTTTTCCTGGCCGTAATAGATGTCAGGGTGTTCGACTTTGAAGCCGACATCTGAATACAGGTTTAAATCGCGTAAATACCAGACCAGAGGGCTATCGGCATCTTGGGCGGCGGGAGTGACGACGGCGCCATAGCCGTGGGTATAGCGCAAATGTATGTTTTCCCAATTTTGCGCTTCAGGCGGTAATTTCGAAACGTTGATTTCCCTGGCGGCCAGATTAACCTGTCTGGTATGGTCAAGAATAAAATAGCGGTCTTCATCGACAGACAGGATTTTGTAATAAGGCCTGATCTCCTGTAGCTGCTTATAGCTGTCAATGATAAATTCCCTGTCCCAAACCGGAATATTCTCAAAATGTTTTTGCGTGCTCCAGGTTTCAATGTCCTTGGCTGCATCCAGTTTAATCGTTGTATCAACCGTTTTAATATTCTTCAAATCGTAAGCATCCAGCGTCGCATCAATGTTGTATTGCATGAACGACTTATTGGTTTTGACCGGATTCGGGTTGACGATATATTTTTGGATTAAATCGGGGATAAATTGGATTTTCGGCAAACCCGCAACGCAAAGGAATAGGGTCAATGAAATTAAGAAGGGCGCTTTGACCCGATGTTTTTCCGAGAAAATAAACAGGCCCGCCGTAATCGCAGTGGCTATGAAGGTAATAATTTCCAGCCAGATCAGCGGCAATTGATAGCGTATTTCTACAAACCCCGGACCATAAAATATCGGCTCGTGCTTGTCGGCATAAAGCAGCGTAAAACGATCCAGCATGAATCCCCAGACCACAAAAGCAACCACAAAGCCGATAAGAACGGTTAAATGAACTTTGGCGCCCAACGGGAATTCCGAACTTTGGTTGGGTATAAAAATATGTTCCAGCCAATATAAGACGCCGACCATACAGAAAATCAGCGAGGCGGTCGTCAGCAGTTCCTGCTGAATCAACATATAGGTCGGATAAGACAGCATATAAAAGCTGACATCCTTGCCGTAAACCGGTTCGGCTACGCCCGAATCGCTGCCGAAAAAATACAGCAGCGTCGTTTCCCACTGATTATAAAAAGGAATAGCGATAAATATGGCCAGTATCAGGGATACCGGCGTGTATATGGTTGCCGAGCCGTTCATAAAGATATCGGCAAAACGCTGGAAGCGTCGGCGTTTATCCAAATTGCTGAGAATTTCATCCGGCGGGTTTAAGCCGAGATAACGCGAGGCCACCCAAAAATGAAAAAAGAAAATGGCAAAGAAGGCCAGCGTGACGCCGCCGGAAAGAAAGAATTTATAGAGCAGTCTAAGCCAGAAATAAGCTTCGAGTTTTAACGATTCGTACCACCATAAGTCGACAAACAAATCGAGAAAGATGAAATAGAAAGCGACGTATAAAATGACAGCGATGACAAGTGTCGCTCCAATTAGCGCGGGTAAAAGCTTCAGGTTCCGCATAGTGTCCTCTTAATAGAAAATGTTTTTTAACGTATTCGTTTTGTGCATTTTTTAGATTACAACTATTCGATCCAACGCACACTCTAACTGTATTCTAGCACCCAATAATGGGTTCGTAATGATTTAGACAGCATCTGATGTTACGCGTGATGCATTACGTCGGTAAAAAAGATAGAGCACAGATTAGGCAGAATCATTGTCAGGAAAAATTCTTGCTCCCTGTCGGGGAATATCCGATGTAGGGCGTGCCGTGCGCGCCTTTAGGATCAGAAGACGCGCACGGCACGCCCCACGCAATATCGGTTGCAGCCCGTTATCTATTGTAAACCGCCTTTTTTCGGCGTTTGAACAGCATGAGCCTTAGGATGCCGACCATAGGGTAGTTACTATGGATATAGAATGCTAATGGCTTTACTGGCCGTTCCGGTAAATCCAGCCCCGGCGGCGCATCCACTTTTCGATTTCCACGACAAAGAACACGACCGAAGAAAGCCCCAGGCAGAACAACAGTTCATTGAGGCTCAAAGCCTCGGTTTTGAAGATAGGCTGCAACACCGGCACATACAACACCGCCATTTGCAGACCAAAAGTCAACAACACTGAACCCAACAGCAGCTTGTTGGAAAACAGTCCCTGAGTGAACAGCGATTCCCGTTCCGACCGGATTGCCAACACATGGCCCATCTGCGATAGGGCAAGCACCGTGAACACCATGCTCTGCCAGTGGTTGGAACCGGTAAAATAAGCCCAGCCTTGGGAGAATAACGAAACGCCGCCCATCAGCAGTCCAATCCACAGGATGTGCTGCCACATGCCTTGCGCAAAAATGTTTTCCTGCGGCGGGCGGGGCGGACGTTGCATGATGCCCCGCTCTTCCGGTTCGACGGCCAGCGCCAGTCCCGGCAAGCCATCGGTGACCAGGTTGATCCAGAGGATATGGATGGGCAGCAACGGGATCGGCAAATCCAGAAAAGGCGCCAGAAACAATGTCCAGATTTCCGCCGAGTTACAGGTCATCGCGTATTTGATGAATTTGCGGATGTTGTCGAAAATCCGCCGCCCCTCGCGCACCGCAGTAACGATGGTGGCGAAATTATCATCCAGCAATACCATATGCGATGCCTCCCGCGCCACGTCCGTGCCGATCTTGCCCATCGCGATGCCGATATTGGCGGCGCGCAAAGCCGGCGCATCGTTGACGCCATCCCCGGTCATCGCTATGAACTCCCCCCTGTCCTGTAGCGCCTTGATGATCTTGATCTTCTGTTCGGGGGCGACGCGGGCATAAATACGAACGTCCTCGACTTCTTTCTCGAATTCCGCAAGACTCATGCGCTCCAATTCGGACCCGGTCAGCACCTTGCAGCCGTCATCGACAATACCGAGCCTGATTGCGATGGCGCGGGCAGTCGCCGGGTGATCGCCGGTGATCATGACCGGCGTGATCCCGGCGGTCTTGCAAAGCGCCACCGCTTCCTTGGCTTCGGGCCGCGGAGGGTCCATCAGTCCCGCCAAGCCCAGAAAACACAGGCCGGTTTCGACAGCGTCGGAGTCCAACGTTTGCGGACGTTCAGGAAATTGCCGGTACGCCAAGGCCAGTACCCGCAGGCCTTCCGCAGCCATTTGGTCGGCGGCGGCCAGTATTTTTTCCTTTTGCAGAGGCTGCGGACCGGTAGTTGTCCATAGACTAACGCAATGGGGCAGCACATTCTCCGGTGCGCCTTTGGTGTAAGCGACAAGTTCGCCATTTTCCTGATGCAGCGTGGTCATCAGTTTGCGTTCCGAATCGAAAGGAATTTCATCCAATCGCGGTATGTTTTTGACGAGATCGGCGCCAACGTAGCCAACGCTTTCGGCGGCTTCGTACAGGGCGATTTCGGTAGGGTCGCCCAGCAGTTGCCCGTCGTGGTCGCGGCGGGCGTCGTTGTTCAGGGCCAGCGCATGTAAAAGCGGGATTGGAAAATAGTCGGCGATGCCTTCATGCAAGCGCTCTTCGACGTAAAACGCTTCGGCATGCATGCGGTTTTGCGTCAGCGTACCGGTCTTGTCCGAGCAGATGAAGGTCACCGAACCCAAGGTTTCCACGGCATGCAGACGGCGGACCAGCGCGTTTTTTGCGACTAAATTGCGCGCGCCTATGGCTAAAGTGACCGTGGCTACGGCGGGCAAGGCTTCCGGGATGGCGGCTACCGCCAGGCTGACAGCGGTCAGAAACATCAACAAAGGCTGTTCGCCGCGCAGCAAACCCACCACGAAAATGATTGCGCAGACCGCCAAAACCAACAGGGCGAGGCGCATGCCGAAGCTGGCAAGACGTAATTGCAGCGGGGTTTTAGTCTCTTTTCCCTGGCGCAGAAGTTCGGCTATTTTACCAAGCTCGGTATCCATGCCCGTGGCGATGACGATGCCGACGCCGCGGCCGTAAGTCGCTACCGTTCCCTTGTAAGCCATGTTAAGCCGGTCGCCGAGCGGCGAATTCAGTTCCCGGATTAACGCGCCCGATTTTTCGACCGGTAGTGATTCGCCGGTCAGCGTGGCCTCTTCCACCTTGAGCCGCGCGACATCCAATAGTTTCAGGTCTGCCGGGACGACATTGCCGGCCTCAAGCATTACCAGATCGCCGGGAACCAGTTCCTTCGCCGCAATGGTTTGGATTTTTCCCTCGCGCAACACTTGCGCAGTGGGACTAGACAAGCGTTTGAGCGCGGCCACGGCTTTTTCCGCGCGATATTCCTGGATGAAGCCGATGATCGCGTTCAGCACGATGATCACGCCGATGGCGACCGTATCCGTCAAGTCGCCGACCAGGCCCGAAACGATGCAGGCCAAAATCAGCACGATGATCATAAAATCGGCGAATTGCCCGAAAAACATCCGTACCGGTCCCCGGCGGCTTTGCTCCTGGATGGCGTTCGGGCCGTAAGTATCAAGACGTTCTTTTGCCTCCTGATGATTGAGGCCCTTTTCTGGATCGACCTTGAGCCACGCGGTGGTCTGCCACGCTTCAAGGAGGTGCCAGGGAGGCGAAGGAGGCTTTTTACTTTGATTCTTTTGGCGCTTGGTCAAGGTTTGATCTCCTGTGAGGCGGACGTTGCAAGTATCTCAATTTATATGATGATTGTAATATCCCTTAAAAAATGAAAATAAGATAGCTTGGGAACTAGAGTAACCAATTAAGCTATTGTTCATTCCGGACTCATCACCCTACTGAACTAATCCGGCTTACTGCGTTAAGGGCTCAAACATTATCTGGAGATTAATTAGGGGTAGACATAACACTTGGTACCGTCGATGCCAATATTTACAAATAACGACAAGTTCAATTAAAAATAAGATATTGGTATATTGTTACGGCATAATGATGCTTCTATATTTAAAGCCATTAAAAATACAACTCTTTTGCAGAATATGTTGATGAAGCAAAGTAATGACGATGTAATTGTTACAACGGATGAAGCTGAGGAAGGCAAAGGTGGACTTTATCCCTATGATCCAACCCAAGCCGACATTGACATCCGTGAGACTCCGCATTCTATCTTTGAAATGATGCGTAAATATGATGATGACCGATTAGTTATCGATCCGGATTTTCAACGTAATTTAGTTTGGAAGCCCGAACAAAAAAGCCGGTTCATCGAATCGGTCATTTTAAATTACCCCCTCCCTCCTTTTTACGTCAATGAAACCCGTGAGGGCAAATACATTATTGTCGATGGCTTACAGCGCACGACGGCATTGCATGAATTTGTAAACAACGAGTTCGAATTGACAGGATTGGAAGCTCTGCCGCATTTAAATAGCAAGCGTTTTTCTGAGTTAAAAGTCATGTCAGGAGCGTATCAAACTAAGATTGAAGATAAAAAAATCACTTTGTATGTGCTGCGGCCTTCTGTACCGATGGAAGTGGTTTATGACTTGTTCAATCGAATTAATACCGGTGGAACCAAGCTGGAACGGCAAGAAGTCCGTAATTGTATTTTCTTAGGCAAAGCAACAAAGTTGTTGAAAGAACTATCGGAGTCAGAAATTTTCCAGAAAGCAATTGATAAGGGTATTTCACCCAAACGTATGAAAGATAGAGAGGCGGTCTTACGTTACCTTTCATTCAAACTGTTTGACTACAAAAAAGATTATCAGGGTGATATGAGCGTTTTTGTTGAACAAGCCATGCGGAAAATCAACAAAATGTCCGACGAGGAGATTTTAGAATTACAAAAGGATTTTGACCGTGTTATGAAATGGACGAGTGCTTTTTTTGGCGAGCGGAATTTTCGTGTGCCTTTTCCTGAAAAAACGACTCGTGGACGCGTCAATATTGCGGTTTTGGAATCGGTCGGATACTTCTTTTCCCAACAAACCGATGCGTTTTTTCGCAACAACAAACAAACCATTATTAAGAATTTTGACCGGCTATTAAAAAACACAAAATATTTAGATGCCGTTCAACAAAGTACAGGCGACAAAAAACGGGTTATGACACGCTTTAATCTTGCGCAAAAAATTCTTGGAGGCGTAAATCATGCTGACGCAGATTAAATTAACTAATTTTAAGTGTTTTAAGGAAGAAACAACGATTCCGTTAAGTCAATTCAACCTGTTTACAGGCGTGAACGGGGCGGGGAAATCGACGGTATTGCAGGCTTTGTTATTGATGCGGCAATCTATTGAGCATAATCCTTATACTACAGAATTAATTTTAAATGGCAGCTGTATCAATTTGGGTAGTTTTGATGATGTAAGAAACCGTGAAATTTCAAAAGAAAATCCAATATTTTTGGAATACTTTTACCGCGATGATAATAATAAAAAAAATATATTATCCATGCATTATTACTTAAAACCCGAAATTGATACGATGAGTTTAACAATCTTGGACGTAACTATTTGCTTGGACTATTTAGATAATGAAAAAAAAGAAACAGTAAAGAAAAATCTTATCTTTTCTGTGCAAGATGGCATACGTTATCTTAAGGGGGATGACTTTGATTTTATAACTAGCACAGATGAAATTAGTCGAGAAGTTTACAGATTAAATAGTCCAGATTTAGGATATATTGCAAAAAGAAAAGTAATAGAAGTAGATGGAAAAAAAATACAAAGCATTCCTGCTCATAATTTTTGTTTTAATTCCGAAATAGATGCTATTCATTTCATTTCTGCCGATAGAATAGGCCCGCAGGAAGTTTATAAAAAGTCGCCCCTATCCGATTTTCCTCATGTGGGCACAAACGGGGAAATGGTCGTCAATTTGTTAAATAAACTATCCGATCACCCTATTAATGAGGCGTTATACCTGGCAGAAACTCCGGGCATTTTAGGCGAAAATCAAGCCACTTTATTGGTACAAACACAAGCTTGGCTAGGAAAAATCCTTAGCCCACTTTCCTTAAAAATAAATCCTCTACGGGTTAATTTATTAGAACTACTTATTGGTGATTCAAAACCCTCTAATGTAGGCTTCGGCTACAGCAGCATCTTGCCGATTATAGTAACCGGCCTTATCGCCAAGCCCGGCGAAAAAATCATCATAGAAAACCCCGAAATCCATCTACACCCCAAAGCCCAGTCCGCATTAATCGAGTTTTTGATTAAAGTCGCCAATACGGGGGTGCAAATCTTCATCGAATCGCATAGTGATCATGTGTTAAACGCGTTACGGCTTGCGGCTAAAAATGGGTTATTAGCACCGGAAGACGTAAACATCTTGTTTTTTGAGCGAGAAAATAACGATACTAAAATCATCAAGCCGACGATTGACTCAAATGGACGGCTCGACCACTGGCCTGAAGATTTTTTTGATGAAACAGCAAAAAGCCTCGCCAGCCTTGCCGCAGGACAACGTCCGCGTATCAAAGCGCCTAAAGCCTAACTCCAGTCATGAAAGCAGATTTAGTGTTTAACGATTTATCAGTGGTTGAAGCAGACTCGACTGATTTGGCGCGTAATTGGTTTACAGAAACGCTAAGCGCTGTTGCTGAGTTGATTGCCCAAAAAATTTGTAATCCCGTGCTATATGCTGAGCAAGATTTATATGAAATATTGCTCACCGATGATTACGGTTTCAACGAGTGGTTAGATGAGCTGGATTACCAAGATGATTTGCGCTTATTAGCTCAGCAACTAATGACAAAAACACCTGTACATGAACACTTGAAAGCGATAGCACAGGATATTGATGATTTTAGTCGTTCCGAATTTCGTCTTAAATCGAATTCCGATCAAATCTGTAATGCTTTGGGCGTTGCGTTAATCACTGATGGTTTTAGCATCAGTTTTCCGTCGCAACCACAATGGTGCGTACCATTTATCGAAGTCGAACAGATTCTGTATGGTGGATTTGATGAACTTGAGCCTGAGCGTACTGTGCAGCATCAAGTTCGCTCTGTGTCCAAAGTCGAACATGTTGATGCGGTTGTTCGTGATTGGCGGTATAGTATCAGTAATCATTGTCTTAATGCTGCTGACTTATTAAACGGCTGGACATTAGCTTTTCCTTATTTGGATTTTTGTCAAGAATATGAAAATAAGATTCTGCCTAACTTACAGGGAGCAACGTTTAAATCAGTAAATAGAAGGTTACGGGAATTAGATGACTGTTGTCATTCTTGGGTTACTAAAAGAGAAATTGATATTTTGTACCCCATGAGTGCGCGCCCAGAAAGCAAAGCTACGATGAACAAAACGGAGTTAGCGGACATGCGTTTGGCAACTTGCCCAAATAATGGCAGAAAACACTTTACTATGCATTGCAATATCGAGCCCAGAGGTTACCGCCTTTATTGGTTTGAAGACAAGCACAAGAAAAGGTTAACAATAGGCTATGTTGGTCCCCACCTAAAGACGGCTGGAGTTAAAGCACAATGACCTCGTTCAGACTCAACGAATCACTGCCAATAAGCGAGCAGCCCGATAGGAGGGAATAAGTCGGTTAGAGCAACGCGAAACTCATCAAGCCTCTTCCCATTGATGTGATGGGTTTTGGCAGCCCGGTAGGACAGAATAAGCCGATTCGAGCGACAGCGAAAACTGGCGTTTCCGGCACCCTTCTCAGATTAGCCGGAAACACCACCTCGCGCTACGCGCTTGGATGGCCTTATTCCGGCCTACTGCTAATGTAGATTTGTCGATAGACAGTCCGCGCAACTTCGACATTTGTCTGTCAAAGTTGTGCGATGATTGACTGCGAATTAAGGCAGATTCTGTCGATAAAAAGTTAAAATTTGAATTTGCGTTCCCTCAATTCTATACAGAATAGAAAATCGCTGATAGCTTAAACGGCGTATGTCTTCGCCATATTCCGGCATTGGTGTTCCAGATTCGGGAAATAATTTGAGGGTATTTTCCAAATATGCTTCTATTTTGCCGATATATTCTCTAACAAAGCGTTTTGATTGTGTTTGTGCATATAGATATTCGGCAAACTCTTCCAGTCGTCGCAGAGCTTTAGGCGATAAGACGATTTCCGGTTCACTCTTCATATTTTCGTTTGACTTGGGTGAACGCATCCGTCAGTTTTATGCTTTCGCCCTGTTCAAGTTGGTGTATGGAAATGCCTATATCGTCTTTAATTCTTGTGGTTTGTATGAATTGACTGAATTCTTTGATCAGGCGGCCGTGATTATTGCCATAGGTTTGTTGCAGTATTTGTTCGATGTCGGGGTTGTCGATAGTGATATTAATCATGGTTCAACTCCTAATGGTTATTTTGCTATTTGAAAATAATAGGTTACGTTTTCTCTTCTTTGCCTAGGCATGCCCGAAACAATCAATAAGCAATGTATAAGTTGATTTATTAGTCCAGGTGAGTTTTGTGGAGAAAATAGCCGGGTAGGCCGGAAAAACGCCTAATCCATTTCTTCAAAAACCTTTCGAAGCTTATTTGGATTACTCCTGCAATCAAGAACACGAAAGACAACAGCTTTGCTATCAATTACCTTGTAATAAATTGCGTAAGGAAAACGCTTTGCCAGCAGGCGATAAAATCCGAAATGAACTGAATGAATTCCTCCGTAGAGTGCCAGTGAGTCTATTTCAGCAAAAAGACTGTCGAAAAAATAGTCGCCTACTCCCGCTTCTTGACGATCATAAAACTTTCGGCCTGCTGCAAGGTCTTTCATAGCTGGCCGGAGAACTTGAACTTTCATTCAAATTGCGAACGCAATTCTTTCTTCGCTTGTTGCCAATCCAGTATTTCGACGTCGCCGGAAAGAAATTTTTTTTCGGTTTCGATGAGTTCGGTTTCATGCCAAGCCGGACTGGGAAGGTTGTTTTCGTCGTTGGCCAAATCTTCCCAAAGCGCCTCAATAATCTTTAATTTTTCTACAGCTGATAACTTATGAAGTTCGGCGATGCTCATGTGGGAAGTACCTCTAGAATGGTTGATACCGAAACGGCTTAACTTTAAATTGCCCTGTGTTAACTTGATGGTCTTGAATAATAAAAAATAGTACAAATCGATCTATTGACTATCCCGAAGCTGGTTTTGAATACCTCAGGCCGAAAGGATAAAACAAGAGGCTAATCCAATAATTCCGCCTGGAACCATTGGATTAGCCTCCTGCCTTGGGTGTTTTGCTTTGCGGCTATATTTGCTTTTATCGCAAAAGGTTTGCGCTTTGTTAAACAGGTGCGCGTACTTCGCGACCGGGTTTTGGTTAGGAACGATTTCCGCTCCTTTTTGATTTTTACGTTTTTTCATCGTTTACCTCTTATAATATGTCAAGTTTGTGTGAACTCACACAGTTGTAATATACCATTTTTTAAGAGTACATAGCGCTAGTGAAATTTAGAAAAGATTTTGATGTCATTGTGGTTGGCGGCGGTCATGCGGGTACGGAAGCAGCGATGGCATCGGCCCGGTGCGGCGCGAATACGCTGCTGTTAACGCAAAATATCGACACGCTGGGACAAATGAGCTGCAATCCTGCGATTGGCGGGATAGGCAAGGGGCATCTGGTTAAGGAAGTCGATGCGTTGGGTGGGGTGATGGCACGGGCAATCGATCTTGGCGGCATTCAGTTTCGCACTCTGAACGCCAGCAAAGGCCCGGCGGTTCGGGCGACCCGCGCTCAGGCGGATCGTCAGCTTTATAAGCAGGCTGTTAGATCTGCGCTGGAAAACCAGCCAAATCTGGCCTTGTTTCAGCAAACCGTGTCCGATTTGATCGTCGAGGGCGGCAGGGTTGCCGGTGTCAAAACGCAAATGGGTTTGAGTTTTAGCGCAAGAGCCGTGGTTTTAACGACCGGTACTTTCTTGGGCGGCAAAATACATATCGGTCTGGAAAACTACAGCGGCGGCCGTGCGGGCGATCCGGCCTCGATTGCGCTGGCCGAGCGTTTAAGGGAATTGCCGTTCAGGATCGACCGCTTAAAAACCGGTACGCCGCCGCGTATCGACGGGCGGACTATCGATTTTAGCAAGCTGGAAGAGCAGCATGGCGACGATCCGGTGCCGGTGTTTTCGTTTATGGGCAAACGCGAGCATCATCCACGGCAGATTCCGTGTCATATCACCCGCACCAACAATAAAACCCACGATATTATCCGTTCCGGCCTGGATAGGTCGCCGTTGTATTCGGGGATCATCGAGGGTATCGGGCCGCGTTATTGTCCGTCGATTGAGGATAAGGTTGTACGCTTTGCCGACCGGGATTCGCACCAGATTTTTGTTGAGCCGGAAGGCTTGAATACCCATGAGATTTATCCGAACGGCATATCGACCAGCCTGCCTTTCGATGTGCAGTATGAGTTCGTGCGCTCAATGCTGGGCTTTGAAAATGCCGAAATCGTGCGTCCCGGTTATGCGATCGAATATGATTTTTTTGATCCGAGAGACCTTAAGTCATCGCTGGAAACCAAGCACATGGATGCGCTGTTTTTTGCCGGGCAAGTCAACGGTACGACCGGTTACGAAGAAGCTGCGGCTCAAGGCTTAATCGCGGGGCTTAATGCGGCGCGTTTGGTTCAGGGACTGGACAGCTGGTGTCCGGGGCGTGATGAGGCTTATATCGGTGTAATGATCGACGACCTGATTACGCGCGGCACACAGGAGCCGTATCGCATGTTTACCAGCCGTGCGGAATACCGCTTGCTGTTGAGAGAAGACAATGCCGATTTGCGTCTGACCGAAAAAGGCCGGGAATTGGGATTGGTTGATGATCAGCGCTGGCAGGCTTTTGAGATCAAGCGAGCTGCGATCTCTCAATTACAGGACGGCCTGAAAAAGAAGTGGGTCAGGACGGAAACGGAAGAAGCTGCTCAGGTTGGGCAATACTGGGGCAAACCGTTATTGCGGGAAGCCAATCTGATGGATTTACTGCGTCGCCCGGAAGTGGATGTTAAGCAGTTATTGTCGTTCATGGACAATGCTGAGGATATGGATCCGCAGGTGGCCGAACAGGTTGAAATTCAGGCTAAATATGCTGGTTATATCGACAGACAGCAAACCGAGATAGACAAGGCTTTGCGCTACGATCACCTGCGTTTGCCTGAAGTTATCGATTACAACGGCGTCCCCGGCCTTTCCAATGAAGTGAGTGAAAAACTAAAAAAACAGCGGCCGGAAACCCTGGGGCAGGCATCGCGAATCCCAGGCATTACTCCAGCCGCTATTTCCCTGTTGCTGGTTTATCTAAAGAAGAAAAGCGCCTGATGGAAGCATGTCGAGAAATCCTGGTAAACGGGATAGCAGCATTAAATTTAAATGTAACTGATGATCAAGTGGATCAGCTGCTTGGTTTTATAAAGCTGATTGAGAAATGGAATAAAGCCTATAATCTGACCGCGATACGGAATCGGGAGGAAATGGCCCGGCTGCATATATTGGACAGTTTGGCGATTGTTCCTCATATTGAAGGCAAGCGGATCATCGATATTGGCACCGGCGCGGGTTTGCCGGGTATTCCATTGGCAATCTGCCTGCCTGAGCTTGATTTCACTTTGCTGGATAGCAATGCAAAAAAAACCCGGTTTGTAAAGCAGGTCGTTTTGGAATTAAAGCTTAAAAATGTCGAGGTTCTTCACAGTCGGGCGGAAGATTATCATCCTGAGCGAGCCTATGATGCCGTTCTTACCAGGGCATTTGCCAGTTTGCCCGATATAGTGAAGCTGACTGCGCACTTGTTGAGCAATGATGGCGTGTTGTTGGCAATGAAAGGGCAGAATCTGGATGCGGAACTGGCAGAGATAACAGCAAGAAAATCCGTCATATCGGTTAACATTCCGGGAGCTGATGTTGAAAGATGTTTGGTACGAATACAATCGCCGGAACAGGCCGAGGTAATCTAGTGGGAAAAGTAATTGCCGTAACCAATCAAAAAGGCGGTGTAGGAAAAACTACGACCAGTGTAAATCTGGCCGCCTCGCTAGCTGCGGCTAACCGGCGCGTGTTGCTGGTGGATCTTGATCCGCAAGGCAATGCGGCAATGGGCTGCGGCATCGATAAGCAGGAAGTCAAATATTCCAGTTATGATTTATTGATGGAAGAAGTGCCTGCGTCGGAAACAGTCATTAAAATGCCTGAGATCGGTTTTTCGGTGATACCCGGTAATTCCGATTTGACAGCGGCTGAAGTGGAATTGATGCACGCAGATCATAAGGAGCGGCGACTCGCCGATGCCTTAATCCCGATAAAAGCGGACTATGATTTTATTTTGGTCGATTGCCCGCCTTCTTTGAATATGCTGACCTTAAATGCGATGGTGGCAGCCAACAGTCTGTTGATACCGATGCAATGCGAGTATTACGCACTTGAAGGGTTATCGGCATTAATGACGACGTTGAAAAATATTCAGGATTCCGTCAACCCTGAGTTGCACTTGGAGGGGATTTTGCGAACCATGTATGACGACAGAAACCGGTTGACCAAAGATGTATCCGAGCAGCTGATTCGATATTTTGGCGATAAGGTGTTTCGAACCTGTATTCCAAGAAACATTCGTTTGGCGGAAGCGCCAAGTCACGGTTTGCCTGTGCTTAGCTACGATAAATCCTCGCGAGGGTCTGTAGCGTATATTGCATTGGCCGGTGAAATGATTAGAAAAGAGAAGCATAGCAGCACATGACTTTAAGAAAACGTGGTTTAGGTCGGGGGCTTGAAGCCTTGCTGGCGGATGATTCCTCTAATGAAGAAAAACACCCGCCGGTTAAAGATGTGCGCAAGGAAGAAACGCAGCCTGCGGTTGTCGCGGAAGTAGATAAGCAAACGGCAATGGTCGTTGCATTTTTTAAAGGCGTTCAAAAAGAGCATCGTACTTTGTTGGAAGAAGCAGAGAATTTAAGGAAATTGATTGAAGACTTTGAATCGATAATCCGTGCTGACTTGTCATAAATTCAGTGGAATAGGCGTAGGCCGGTAAAATGATTAAAAGAGAAAAGTTATGGCTGTAAAAAAACGCGGATTAAATCGAGGGCTGGACGCTTTATTAGGCAATATTTCGGATAAAGAAGAGCAAGCGGAGGCCGGAGAAAGTCATCCGCTGCAAACCCTGCCGATCGAGCATATGCAACGGGGTAAATATCAGCCCAGAAAAGATATGAACCCTGAAAAACTGCAAGAATTGGCTGACTCCATAAAAGTGCAAGGGATCATACAGCCGATTGTGGTGCGTATGATCACCCATGAAAAATACGAGATTGTTGCCGGGGAACGTCGCTGGCGTGCTGCGCAATTGGCGGGTTTGCAGCAAGTGCCTGTGGTCATCAAGGACATAGACGATCGCACAGCAATGGCGATAGCGCTGATTGAAAATATTCAAAGAGAAGACCTTAATCCTTTGGAAGAGGCGGAAGCGTTAAGAAGGTTGCTGGACGAGTTTGAAATGACTCATCAACAAGTTGCCGATGCGGTGGGCAAGTCGCGTACTACGGTGACCAATTTATTACGATTGATCGATTTACACCCGGAAGTCAAAAAGCTATTGATCAACAGGCAGCTGGAGATGGGGCATGCGCGGGCGCTGCTGTCTCTGGATGGTCCAAAACAAGTGGCTGCGGCTAACAAGATTGTCAGAGATGGGTTAACGGTAAGAGCGGCGGAACGTTTGGTTAAAGATAGTCAAGCCGAGCCTAAAGTATCTAAAGTAAAGGAAGTCGATAAGGACACGCTACGATTGCAAGAGGACTTGACCGCAAAGCTGGGGGCGAAGGTGTTGATTGAGCATAAAGAAAACGGTACTGGAAAGCTGGTTATCGCGTATTCTAGCTTAGAAGAGCTGGATGGAATCCTTGAACAGATTAAATAGCATGAGCAGGTAATTGGCGGACAGATGAAAAAAAATAACAATAAAAATTGTAAGTTAAATTTCAATCTTCCTTGATTTAATGAGGGGTGCTATATATAATTCCCGACCTGTTAAGTATGGAGTTGGATGTGACAGATAGACAATACTCTACTGTCAGTAAAGTTATAGCTTATCAAGTTCTCGCGATCATCGTATTGACAGCAGGATTTGCCTTGGTAGAAGGAAGATCTTATGCCGTATCAGCAGTTTTAGGTGGAGCGGCGGCTTTTATTCCAAACCTGTATTTTGCCTTACGGGTATATAAATCTGCAGGGCAGGAAGCAAGAAAGATTGTGAGATCTTTTTATGCGGGAGAATCTGGCAAGTTATTGTTAACGGCAGCGCTGTTTTTCATGATTTTCCAGCTTCCAAACATAGAAATATTACCGCTGCTGGCAGTATATATAGTAGCATTATCGGTTTTTTGGTTTGCGCTGTTGATGCGCTGACATTATTTATATTTAGAGAGGAACGATGGCTACCGAAGCTCATGCCGAAGGTGCAACCGGTTATATTATTCACCATTTAACTTCGCTGACTGTGGGCGAGGGTTTCTGGGCTTTGAATCTGGATACCTTGTTTTTCTCAGCTGTTCTGGGCGGCTTGTTTGTCTGGTTTTTTAAGACGGCGGCAGAAAAGGCTACCGCGGGTGTTCCGGGGTTAGTGCAGAATTTTGTAGAAATGCTGATTGAGTTTGTCGATACCCAAGTTAAAGACAGCTTTCACGGTAAAAACAAATTAATCGCCCCTCTGGCATTGACCATTTTTTGCTGGGTGTTCCTATGGAACTTCATGGATTTATTCCCGGTTGATATTTTGCCGTTGATTGGTTCGATGATGGGTATTGAATATCTGCGGGTCGTTCCAAGTACGGATTTAAATGCAACATTTGCAATGTCTATCTCCGTTTTCTGTTTGATTATTTTCTACAGCATTAAGGTCAAAGGTCCTTGGGGCTTTGCTAAAGAGCTGATGTTTCAACCGTTCGGTCCTTGGTTGTTGCCTTTCAACCTGCTGCTGAAATTAGTAGAAGAAATTGCCAAGCCAATCTCATTGGCGCTTCGTTTATTCGGAAACCTGTATGCGGGTGAGTTGATTTTTATTCTGATTGCGTTATTGCCTTGGTATCTTCAGCCGGTGTTGAGTTTTCCCTGGGCGATCTTTCATATCCTAATTATCACTCTTCAAGCATTTATATTCATGGTACTAACCATTGTGTACCTGAGTATGGCGCACGAAGATCATTAATAATTTTTTTAACTTTTTATAAATTTACTATTCGTTTGGAGGTTTCATGGAAATTGCAAAATTGATTGCTGACGTACAAGGCATGACTGCTATCGCAGTAGGTCTGGTTCTGGGTATGGGCGCTTTAGGAACAGCGATAGGCTTCGGTCTGTTGGGTGGAAAATTCCTGGAAGGCGCAGCGCGTCAACCGGAAATGGTGCCTATGCTGCAAGTAAAAATGTTTGTTGTTGCGGGTCTGTTAGATGCGGTAACAATGATCGGTGTTGGTTTGGCGCTGTTCTTTACCTTTGCTAACCCATTCCTGTCTGCTGTACAAGCGGCGGCAGCGGGTTAATGCCGTTTAACTTTCAATAGCAACAAGAGGAACGCATCGTGAGCATCAATGCTACTCTGATTGGGCAAATGATAACCTTTGCACTTCTGGTATGGTTTACCATGAAGTACATCTGGCCGCCTTTATTTGACTCTTTAGAAGAACGTAAAAAGAAAATTGCTGATGGTTTGGCTGCGGCTGAAAAAGGTCAGGAAGAAATGCACTTGGCAGAGAAAAAAGCCAAAGGCGTTTTAAAAGAAGCCAAAGAGCAGTCTTCAGAGATTGTTAATTTAGCTCAAAAACGTGCCAATGAACTTGTTGAAGCATCAAAAGACACCGCTAAGAAAGAAGGTGAGCGATTGATTCTTGTGGCGAAGGCTCAGATTGAGCAGGAAAAGCAGCAAGCTATAGAAAATTTGCGTAAAGAAGTGTCAGCCTTGGCTTTGCGGGCGGCGGAACAGATTCTGAGTGCTGAAATTGATAAAACCAAGCACCAAGACATCCTGAGCAAAATTTCAAATCAATTAGTAGGATAGGCAGCATAATGAGCGAACTGGCAACATTGGCAAGGCCTTATGCAGCAGCGGTTTTTAAGCGATCCAAAGAAACCGGTACCACTGAACAGTGGTCGAAAAGTTTGGCGTTTATGTCGGCTGTCCTGAAAGATAAAGAAATTTCTGTCGTTGTGGATAACCCCAAAGTAAGTAAAGACAGGTTGTCGGCACTGATGCTTGATGTTTGTCAGGGGCAAGTAGATGAAGAAGGTGCAAATTTTCTGAAATTGCTGGTTCAAAATAACCGGCTAGGCTTAGCACCGACTATTTCTGAGCTATTTGAAGCCTATAAGGCGGAAAATGAAGGTTATGTCGATGTTGAAGTAACAACCGCTTATGCCTTCTCCAAAGAAGAAAAGCAACGATTCAATTCAACGCTGGAAAAAACGCTAAGCAAAAAAGTCCATATGAATGTGACCGTGGATAAATCATTAATCGGTGGCGTATTAGTACGTGCGGGCGACAGAGTGATTGACGGTTCCGTTAAAGGCCAGCTTCAACAATTAGCAAAACGACTCTAAACCAGAGCGAGAAACAGAACATGCAATTAAACCCATCTGAAATAAGTGATCTAATTAAAAAGAAGATCGAAAACTTCGACTTGAGCGCCGAGTCTCATACAGAAGGTACTGTGGTCAGTGTGACTGACGGTATTGTACGTGTACATGGTCTTTCCGACGCGATGCAAGGCGAAATGCTGGAATTCCCCGGCAATACCTTTGGTATGGCGCTTAACCTTGAAAGAGACTCAGTGGGTGTGGTGGTACTAGGTTCATACCAGCATATCTCTGAAGGCGATACCGTAAAATGTACCGGAAAGATTTTGGAAGTACCTGTTGGGGAAGCATTGCTGGGTCGTGTCGTTGACGCACTGGGTAATCCTATCGACGGCAAAGGTGCTATTGAAACTACCGAAACTTCACCGATCGAAAAAATTGCACCCGGTGTAATTGCCCGTCAATCAGTTGATCAGCCCGTGCAGTTGGGCTTGAAATCTATTGATGCGATGATCCCGGTAGGCCGCGGTCAACGCGAGTTGATCATTGGCGACAGACAAACCGGCAAAACGGCTATCGCGGTTGATGCGATCATCAATCAAAAAGGCACGGGTATTAAATGTATCTATGTCGCTATCGGCCAAAAACGCTCATCAATTGCTAACGTAGTACGTAAGCTTGAAGAACATGGTGCAATGGCTCATACGATTGTGGTCTCTGCATCGGCATCTGAATCAGCCGCACTGCAATTTATCGCACCGTATACCGGCTGTTCAATGGGTGAATTCTTCAGGGATCGCGGCGAAGATGCTCTGATCATTTATGATGATTTAACCAAGCAAGCTTGGGCTTATCGTCAGATTTCTCTGCTATTACGTCGTCCACCAGGTCGTGAAGCATATCCAGGAGACGTATTCTATTTGCATTCCCGTTTATTGGAAAGAGCTTCACGTATCAATGCGGACGAAGTTGAGAAATTAACCGACGGTAAAGTGAAAGGAAAGACAGGTTCATTAACTGCATTGCCTATTATTGAAACTCAAGGCGGTGACGTATCGGCTTTCGTACCGACTAACGTAATTTCTATTACCGATGGTCAAATCTTTTTGGAAAGTAATCTGTTTAACTCCGGCATACGTCCGGCAGTGAATGCAGGTTTATCGGTATCGCGTGTAGGTGGTGCAGCTCAAACCAAGATTATCAAGAAATTGGGTGGCGGTACGCGTCTTGATTTGGCGCAATACCGTGAGTTGGCGGCTTTCGCCCAGTTTGCATCCGACTTGGATGAAAACACTCGCAAGCAGATCGAACGCGGTCAACGCGTAACCGAATTGATGAAGCAGAATCAATATTCACCAATGTCGGTCGCGCAAATGGCGGTTTCATTGTTTGCCGCTAATGAAGGGTTTCTTGATAGCGTGGAAGTTAACAAAGTACTTGATTTTGAGGCTGCCTTACAGGCGTACATGACGTCAGAGCATTCTGAATTAATGAACAATATTAATGCAACTGGCGATTTTAATGATGACATAAGAACGGGTATGCTGACTGCAATCCAAACTTTCGTCAAAACTCATAGCTGGTAAAAGGGTTTTAATATGGCTGTTGGTAAAGAAATACGCAGCAAGATCGGGAGTATTAAAAATACTCAAAAGATTACGCGAGCAATGGAAATGGTTGCTGCGAGTAAGATGCGTAAAACAAAAGACAGAATGTTGGCAACACGTCCATACTCCAAAAAAATAGGCCAGATTATCAGACATCTGGCTCAAGCCAATCCTGAGTATAAACACTCTTTTCTCGTTGAGCGTCAGGTTAAACGAGTCGGGATCATTGTTATTAGTTCTGATCGAGGGTTGTGCGGCGGACTGAATTCAAATTTATTCAGAAAGACGCTGACTCAAATGATGCAATGGGACAAAGCAAATATTGAAGTTGATATTTGTACGATTGGTACTAAAGCCTTTGGTTTTTTTGGTAACTTGAAAGCGAATCTGGTAGGTCAGGTTTCTAAATTGGGCGACACTCCGCATCAGCATGACATTATAGGTATCATTAAAATCATGTTGGATGCTTATGCGCAAGGTAGAATCGATGAATTGTATGTAGTAAACAATGAGTTCGTTAATACCATGACCCAAAAGCCTACTATTGAAAAATTACTGCCTGTCGTAGCTGGTGAGCTTGAGAAAACTCTAAACGGTCATTGGGATTATATTTACGAGCCCGATGCCAAGGAAGTTTTGGATCATCTGCTAACCCGATATATTGAGTCCATCGTCTATCAGGGACTGGTTGAAAATAATGCCTGCGAACAGGCTGCCAGAATGGTGGCGATGAAGAGTGCTTCGGATAATGCCGGAAATATTATCAGCGAATTACAACTGATTTATAACAAAGCCAGACAAGCCGCTATCACTCAGGAAATTTCAGAAATTGTTGCCGGTGCCGCAGCTGTTTAAGCCCAAGTTAAAATGACACAACACAAGAGGACAACTCAATGAGTTCGGGTAAAATCGTTCAGATTATCGGCGCGGTCGTTGACGTGGAATTTTCACGTGCAGACTTGCCCAAAGTATATGATGCTTTAAATGTACAAGGTAAAGGCTTGGTGCTGGAAGTTCAGCAGCAATTAGGTGATGGCGTTGTCAGAACTATTGCGATGGGTACTACCGATGGTTTAAGCCGAGGCTTGGAAGTCAGTAATACCAATGCGCCTATTGCTGTACCGGTTGGACAAGAAACCCTAGGTCGCATTATGAATGTCCTGGGTGAGCCCATCGACGAAAAAGGCCCTATCGGCGAAAAAGTAAAATGGGGCATCCATCGTGAGGCGCCAAGTTATGCCGAGCAGGCTGCGGCAACCGAGTTACTGGAAACCGGTATTAAAGTTATCGATTTGGTCTGCCCATTTACCAAGGGTGGAAAAGTGGGATTATTCGGCGGCGCCGGTGTTGGCAAGACTGTTAACATGATGGAACTGATTCGTAATATCGCGATTGAGCACAGTGGTTATTCGGTATTTGCCGGTGTGGGTGAACGTACTCGTGAAGGGAACGACTTTTACCACGAAATGACCGATTCAAACGTAATCGACAAAGTATCGCTGGTTTACGGTCAGATGAACGAGCCGCCAGGAAATAGATTGCGCGTTGCGTTGACCGGTTTAACCATGGCGGAATATTTCCGTGATGAAGGTCGCGATGTTTTATTTTTCGTTGATAACATTTATCGTTATACATTGGCGGGAACTGAAGTATCTGCGCTATTAGGCCGTATGCCTTCAGCGGTAGGTTACCAGCCAACGCTGGCCGAAGAAATGGGTGTATTGCAAGAACGTATTACCTCAACCAAAACAGGTTCAATTACGTCTATTCAGGCCGTTTACGTGCCTGCGGATGACTTGACCGATCCATCACCAGCAACAACCTTTGCTCACTTGGATGCGACCGTTGTATTGTCTCGTCAAATTGCCGAACTGGGTATTTACCCTGCGATTGACCCGCTGGATTCTACCAGCCGTCAGTTGGACCCATTGGTCATTGGTCAAGAGCATTATGATGTGGCGCGTAAGGTTCAGGGCATCCTGCAACGCTATAAAGAATTGCGCGACATTATTGCGATTTTGGGTATGGATGAATTATCTGAAGAAGATAAATTAACCGTATCAAGAGCACGTAAAATGCAACGGTTCTTATCTCAACCTTTCTTCGTTGCCGAGGTATTTACCGGTTCTCCTGGTAAGTATGTGTCGCTGAAAGATACGATTGCCGGATTTAAAGGCATTATCGACGGTGAATACGATGCTATTCCTGAGCAGGCTTTTTATATGGTAGGCACCATAGATGAAGTGCTTGAGAAAGCAAAAGGCATGAAATAAGTCATACAACAGTAGGTATCAACCATGACCATGACCGTACATGTAGACATTGTTAGTGCAGAAAAGGAAATATTTTCCGGGTTAGCGGAAATGGTATTTGCTCCTGCTGAAATGGGTGAAGTAGGTATTTCACCCCGGCATGCGCCATTAATATCAAGACTCAAACCCGGTGAAGTTCGGGTAAAAGTCAGCGATAAGGAAATTTATCCGTTCTATGTGTCAGGAGGTATGCTGGAGATACAACCCCATCTGATTACCATTCTGGCGGATACTGCTATAAGAGCGAAAGATATTGATGAGGCTGCTGCGATAGAAGCCAAAGCTAGAGCTGAAGAGGCATTGGCGGATAAATCAGGAAAAATTGATTATGTCGTAGCCCAGGCACAATTGCAGGAAGCCATTATGCAATTAAGAACTGTAGACAGGCTTAGAAAACGCGGCGGATAGTTTAGAATATAGCATGGTAGGCTTCTACTCTTTTTGATCGAAAAGCCCGATAACGCATTAATTCGTTATCGGGCTTTTTTGGTTTAACTCTCGAAAAAAAACTTTGCAATTAAAAAATCCGAAGCATTGTGATGTGGAGTATTCAGCTCAATAGCAAGCTCATCTAATAGGTAATGGCACTAATTGATTGAAAAAGTATAACGCTTTATCTTATAAACAAACATGCGGAATCAGCAGGTTTTTCTAAGTTTAACGGAACACTAAATGAAAATAACGACCATTATATTAGCTGCGGGCAAAGGAACGCGTATGCGTTCAGAGCTGCCCAAAATTTTACATAAAATTGCCAATAGATCACTTTTACAACATGTTTACGACATGAGCAGGCAATTAGAAAGTAATACTATCAAAATTGTTGTAGGGCACGGGGCTGAACTCGTTACAGAAACTTTAAAGGATTTGGAGGCCGACTGGATAGAGCAAAAGCAGCAGTTGGGTACAGGGCATGCGGTACAACAGACGATTGATCAATTTACCGATTCCGATATTGTTTTGATACTGTACGGTGATGTGCCTTTGTTGAAATTGGCAACCGTCCAACAGCTGATAAGTAATGTCAATGACCAGTCTCTAGCTCTACTTACAGTGAAGCTTGCCAATCCGTCCGGTTACGGAAGAATAGTCAGGAATGATGCGGGTCAGGTAATAAAAATTACCGAAGAAAAAGATGCAACGCCCAATGAAAAGCAGATCAATGAAGTCAATACCGGCATCATGGCCGTGCAAGGCGAACAATTAAAAAAATGGCTAAACCAGTTAGATAACAGCAACGCCCAGGGTGAATACTATCTGACCGATGTGATTGAAATGGCGGTAGCCGATCAAATCAACATCATCACTTGTCAGCCTGAAACCGAGGATGAAGTGCTGGGAGTTAACAACCGTATACAACTCAGTTACTTGGAGCGTATCTACCAGCAAGAGCAAGCGAATAGTTTGATGGAGCGGGGCATTACGCTAAAAGATCCAATGCGCTTTGATCAAAGAGGATCAATAGAAAGTTTGGGGCAAGACATAGAAATCGATATTAATGTGATCCTGGAAGGAAAAAACAGTATCGGTAGCCATGTCAAAATAGGTGCTAATACTCAAATTAAGAATACTATCATTGGTGATCATGTAGAGATCCTGGCAAACTGCGTCATCGAAGATGCAGTAATTGGGCAAGGCAGTCGAATCGGCCCTTTTGCCAGATTAAGACCGGAAAGTGTTTTGGCTAATGATGTCCATATCGGCAATTTTGTAGAAATCAAGAAGTCATCGGTAGCATCGGGCAGTAAAATAAATCACTTAAGTTATATCGGCGACACGACGGTGGGCAGTAAAGTCAATATCGGCGCCGGAACCATTACTTGCAATTATGATGGCGTTAACAAGTTCAGAACCGTTATTGAAGACGGGGCTTTTATAGGTTCGGATACCCAACTGGTCGCCCCGGTTACAATAGGCAGAAACGCTACGATAGGGGCTGGATCAACTATCACCAAAGACAGTCCGGAAAATCAACTGACTTTAAGCAGAGCTAAACAGATGTCCCTTGCCGGATGGCAACGGCCTGTTAAGCAGGAGAAATAGCATGTGTGGAATTGTAGGCGGTGTCGCTCAACGAAATGTAGTACCCATTTTACTGGAAGGTCTGAAGCGGTTGGAATACCGCGGTTATGATTCGGCTGGCCTCGCGGTCATAAACAACCAGCAGATCTACCGAAAGCGAGAGCTGGGCAAAGTAAAAGGCCTGGAAACGCTGCTGGAGGCCGATCCCATTGCAGGTCATATCGGTATAGCCCATACCCGGTGGGCTACTCACGGTAAACCCAGTACGGCTAATGCTCATCCACATGTTTGCAGGAATAACGTTGCCGTAGTCCATAATGGGATTATCGAAAATCATGAACACTTAAGAAAAACGCAGCTGCAACAGGGCTACGAGTTCAGTTCAGAAACCGATACTGAAGTTATCGTGCATGAAGTTTATCACGCGATGGAATCTACAGACGGATTGCTGAGTGCCGTTAAAAAGGCCATCAAAAAATTGGATGGCGCCTATGCGTTGGGGATAATGAGTATTGATTATCCCGATACCCTGATAGCGTGCAGAAAAGGCAGTCCGCTAGTCATCGGTGTCGGGATAGGCGAATATTTTATCGCTTCGGATGTGGCGGCATTGCTTCCGGTCACGCAGCGCTTTATTTTTCTGGAAGATGGGGATATCGCAGAGATTACAATAAAGGGGGTAGCTATTTATGACTCGAACGACAAGGCAGTGAATCGTTCGATCATAGAAAGTCAATTGACAGCGGATGCTGTCGATAAAGGCGACTATCGCCATTACATGTTGAAAGAAATTTACGAACAGCCTTTTGCTGTTTCCCAAACCCTGGAAGGCCGATTCATCAACAACCGTTTACAGGAAAACGCATTCGGGCATAACGCGGCTGAAGTGTTCGATAACATAAAAGCCATCCAAATCTTGGCTTGCGGCACCAGTTATCACGCCGGGTTGGTGGCGCGATACTGGTTTGAGGAACTGGCCCGCGTTCCATGCAATATCGAAGTAGCCAGCGAATTTCGTTACAGAAGCCCGGTCTTAGCGCCGGATACGCTGATTGTCACTATTTCACAATCCGGTGAAACCGCCGACACATTGGCAGCATTGCTGGAAGCCAAGAAGCTGGGGGCAAAATATTCGTTAGCCATTTGTAATGTGCCGGAAAGTTCTCTGGTCAGAGAGTCCGATCTTGTATTAATGACGCGCGCCGGTCCTGAAATTGGCGTTGCCTCAACCAAAGCATTCACCACGCAATTAACAACACTAATGCTATTGGTCATTGCCATTGGCAGACGTTTCCAGCTGAATGAAATAGAGGAGCAAAAAATAACCTCGGAACTATTCAGCTTGCCGGGGAAAATTGAAAAAGCTTTGCAGATGGATGATGAAGTTAAATATCTGTCCGAGCAGTTTGCCGAAAAACAGCACGCCCTGTTTTTAGGTCGGGGCACTCATTATCCGATTGCTATGGAAGGCGCATTAAAGCTAAAAGAAATTTCCTATATTCATGCCGAGGCTTATCCGGCTGGCGAGTTAAAGCATGGCCCGTTGGCATTGATCGATGCCGACATGCCGGTTGTGACCGTCGCGCCAAACAATAGCCTGCTGGAAAAATTGAAGTCTAATATGCAGGAAGTCAGCGCCAGGGGTGGGCAATTGATTGTTTTTATGGATGAAACATTAGCTACCGCAAACGATGAAAATGTACAGATCGTAAAAGTGCCTCAAGTCAGTAATGAGATTTCGCCTATTGTGTATACTATTCCCTTACAACTGTTGGCTTACCATGTCGCAGTTTTAAAAGGTACAGATGTAGATCAACCCAGGAATCTAGCGAAGTCAGTTACGGTGGAATAGTTGTGGCAAAATTATCATTACAAGTGTAGGAGAGTAATAAAGAAATACTCATTCAATTCGTATAATCAAACATAACCAAATAAGCCCTGATCAGTCTGAGTTCAGGGCTTTTTTTTGCAAAAATATTTTTATGTGCTAACTTAAAATGTAATCAAATAATCAAGATGTAGCTTAGCGAACTGATGGATACTGTCAAATTAGTTGCCAAAGTGTTTCGAAGTAATGCCGGCGTGTATGAGGAAATCCCTGTTTTAATGACAGACCAAGGGATCATCAGTTCTCACATGGAATATCTTCTTGATCATGCTCACGCCAGAAGTCAAAGTTGGATGGAGTTACAGATAACTTCCCTGAAGTTATTACTTCGCTATATAAGTGCAAATATAAATTTATTCTCTTCCGCGCAGGAATTGTTTAAAGCTTTTGTTCAACAGCTTTATAGCGGAACAATTGGAACTGATGGTAATGATCCGTCTATGTTGTATTGGTTACCGAAAAATACCACAACTGCAAATGGAATTATTGCGAGTTTGGTCCAGTACTCAGATTGGCTAACGAATAATTATCATATAGAGCCTCTTAACCCAATGAAACAAGCTTGTAGCTATGAACAGATCTTATATTGGTCTGCATGGAATCATAGACATAATAAATCCTTCTTAGGACATACATGGGATAAGAAAAAATCGATTGAAAATTCCTGGTTTGTTAGATCAGTAACGGCAAAAAAGAATTCTAAGCATCTTGGTGCGGTTAAGTATTTTCCCGATAAGCATTTTGGAAACTTATTATTTAACGGATTTACCAATTACGGGTATGAGCATTCCAAAAATTTGGGAGAGAGATTTAATATACGGGATATTTTAATTACCTTATTACTGAATGGTGGAGGACTGCGAATGAGCGAACCATTTCACCTATACTTAAATGATGTAACACTTGATCCTCTGCATAGTGGACGAAATATTGCATATGTTAGGATTTATCACCCAATAAATGGACAAGCTCCAAACGACTGGTTTGATAGAGATGGAAAACCTTACACAGTAAATCGAGAAAGTTATCTTAAAGGAAAATTTGGATTAATACCCCGCAATAAATCAACGAACAGAACATACAGAGCAGGATGGAAAGTCAAAAAGCTCGACAATGAAAAGAGTAATTTCATTACCGTACAATGGTTTCCTTCTATATATGGTGAATTGTTTTATGTTCTATGGAAACTATATTTACGACAGATACGGGACGTAGAAAGAAATCATCCATTTGCATTTATTTCGTTGAGTGGTAGTAATCTAGGGAAGCCATTATCTATATCAGCATATTATCAAAACCACGCTAGAGCTATTAATAAAATTGGTTTCTATCCTTCAAAAGATACAGGCCTTTCACCACATGGTCATAGGCATGCTTATGGTCAAAGATTAAGAAATGCCAAAATAGACCCAGTAGTTCGGCGCAATGCGCTTCATCATTCAAGTTTGGAATCGCAGCTGGTTTATTGTCAGCCACAAATTGAAGAAGTATCTCGAATTTTAAATCATGCTGAAAAAAAGCTTGGCTCTGAAACTCTCTCTAACGCAGATTTCGACGATCTGATGTCAGAAGGTTTTAAAGACGTAGATCCTTATGAGCTTTTGTCAGGTCAGTCTTGGTTGCTAAGGAGCTAATAATGTTCGAACCATATGGTGGAATTACAGAGGACATTTCATTTCAATGGCTAGAGAGTTCGTATGGCCTCCAATATAAGGAGTGGGCTAAATTAACTTCGAATTGGCTATTAAAGCAAGAACGCGGGTTATCAAGTAAAAGAAATAGCCTTAGCCGGTTTTTTCGATCTTTTATAATTCCATACAAGTTACCGTCGAATCCTTTGGTTTTTTTCGATAGAAAAACCGTAGTACCTGATTTTTTTGAAGAGACCATACGGCCTTCAATAAAAAGTTGTGAAGCGATTTCACAAAGACAAGCGGTCACCTATAACAATTATATAAAGGAGTTTTTAGATTATTGTTTGTCGGAGCTTGTTGGCGTTGAAGACGATTATGGCCATATAGTGATACCTCAAAGATATCGAAATCCAATAAAACTTAAAAACCGGTCGGGGATGGTGGTAACAGAAACCGTTTACACCCCGCTACCCTATAAATACATTCTTGAACTTCGCGAAATTCTTTGCCCTCCAAATGCTGAAAATTTCTCTGATTGGAAATGGGCGCATGCTGCGGGAGATTGTAAAGTTAAAACAAAAGGCGATGGCGATTGGTTTGAGGTCGAAATAGACGAAATCGATTTAACTGATCCAAACTGTGTTTGGCGTAAGCGAACAATCCCCAAAGGGCGTTCGTATGATGGCTTAAAACTGCATAAGGATAAAATAGTCTATGAGATGTGGTGTCCTGTCAATGCAGTTGCTTTACTAATTAAATTGGAACTGCCCCTTAGAACAGCCCAAGTCAGGTGGCTTGATTCAGGTGAGGCTGATTATTGGAGGCACATTTCCGGAAAGTGGGAAATTAACGATGGGCCACTAGCACCCGCAACAAAAAATGAAATAAGGAAGTATCAGATTGGCCGTGGGGTATTTAGAAAACACACTGACCTTGAAAGTGAAACTACAGTGCTTTTTGTTAATTCAAACAAAACAGCGGATGTTAATAAACATGGATTATCAAAAGGTTATGTTATTCCGTGGCAACATGAACGTGTCCTTAAATGGTTAGAAGTGTTAAGAAATTGGCAGGAAAAATACAATCCAATTCATAGCCCAACAAGTTGGTTATCTTTAAAAAGAAAACATACAGGGGATTTAAAGAGTAAGCAACAACTGATGGAAATGGGGGAAACCTGTTTTCTGTTTCGAAACCGGGCAGTATTAAGTAACGATGAACATCATTTTCCTATCACAGAGCGTTCGATGTTTAGATTGTGGTATGGGCTGCTGCATCAGCTTGAAAAGAATTGTTCTGCGAGGAATGAAACACTTTCTAATGGAAAGCCTCTTGAATTTGTAAAAAGCCATGAAAGCAAAGTAAGCCATCCAACAAATTATTGGACAACTAATTTTCCACTACATTCTTTACGGGTCTCTCTCATCACCAGTTTTGCGCTTGAAGGTGGCGTGCCAATACCGATTTTGTCAAAGTTAGTGGCTGGTCATAGCAGAATTGTCATGACGTTGTATTACACCAAAATCGGTCAGGCCTACATGCAACAAGTAATGACCGAAGCTGAAAAGAAAATTAGTGTTCAGTCCCAGATTCAATTCAAACAATTTTTAGTTAACGCTGAATACCAAGACCTGCAAGAAATTACCGCAGTTAATCATGTTGCTGCTTTAGATGCACTTAATAAAAAAGCTGAACTGAGCTGGCAAATCATGGATAAAGGTATATGCCCTATCGCTTTTCAGGGGTGTGATAATGGCGGGGAACAGTACGTAAAACTTGGTAATGCACCTATTAGCTATGCTCCAGTTGTCCGGGACTTCCAAGGCAATACAAAAAATTGTGTCCGGTGTAGATGGTTTATTACCGGCCCAGCTTTTTTACCTGGGTTAATTGCTCATTTCAATAATTTGAGCTACGAGACCAGCAATGCGGGTGAACGATACATAGCGATTGAAAATAATTTGGAAAATTTAAGGTTAGAAAATTTTGCATCCGAAGAAAAGGACCAGCCGTTTTTAAAACAACAAGAACTCATTCAGGCTGAGCTTGAATATGAAAGGGAAGCGACTAAGGTTGACTCTATTATGAATGATATGCATGCAACCTATCAGTTAATCAAACGTAGCATTGATATTTGCAAAAATAGTGAAAATGAAGGCGTTAAATTATTAAGTTTGGAATGGCAAACTATTCCAGATCTTCGTTTAGATGAAAAATCTTTATTAATGCAATTGGAGACAGTTTGCCGGAATGCTGAAATATTTCCTTCTTACGATGCAACAAAAGCAAGCTTGCGCCGAGGCCAAGCAATCGATTTGATGTTAAGTGCCAATGGTAAGTCGCCAGTCCTGCTTTGTTTATCTGAAGCGGAGCAGCTTGAAATTGGCAATCAAATTATGATGCTGATAGAAGGGCGTGTGGGTTCTTTCGAAGGGGCAATTAATTTTGTTGAATCAATGGGTAAGCTATCAACGTTAGGTATCACAGATCAGATAGAACAGCTGACTAGCCAGCCCCAACGAAACTCTCTTGATATATCAAATAAACTTCGGCCTTATCTTGGAAAGATGCATGAAAAGTCCTGATGAAGTGTATGAAATGCTATGGACTGGAGCATCATCTCGAAAACAAAGTTCCCTCAAGATAATACAACAGATTTGTGAAGAACAAATGGAACGGAATAGCCATGACTTCTCTATTTCAACTATTGGTAAATTATCACAAAAATCAGGTGGCCCATCAGAGCAAGCTATAAGGAACAAAAATGGCGAAAATTACAGACAATTAATTACTTCTTGGCTTCATAAGAGCGAACAAACTAGAAAAAAATCTAAAGCAATTCCCAAGCAAGAAGATATTCTTCAATTGATAAGTGACCCTGTAATTCGCGCAGAAGTCGGACTGATGCTTGCCGAAATCCGCAATTTAAGAGGTGAAAACCGGCTTTTGAAGTCGTTGACCAAGGATAAAATTGTTATTGACAGATCGGTTCGTATTACGGCAAATACGGGAAACTCTATAGAGCTACTACCAGCAGTACCTTTATCTGTAACGGAAATTAAAGCGCTCGAATCGGCTGTTTCAGATCGGATTTTTAACGAAAACGGATGGAAAAAAAATGATGACGGTTCTGTTCGTAATGAATATGGAAGAAAAATCTATGAGCCAGGATATGTCTTGGCGATTTTAAAAATTCTTGATCAGACTGTTAAATGAATTAGAATAGAAAAAACAAATAGATAATACTGTAAAACATTCACTATAAATTAGCGTACTGTCCAGAGAGACTTTAGAGCTTTGCATCGTTTTCTGGCTTAGAACCAGTTAAACATTAGATATTTTGGCATACCCTTGTCTAATCGGTTATTGTGCCAAAAATCAAGATTTTTGACACAAACTTTCACTGCCATTGACCAATTCCGATATAACCCAAGCCAAATTTTGAATGCCTAATTTCGGCCATGAGCTGTCTGTCGTTACTGACTGATTTATGGCGTTAGAAATAGTTGAATGAAGGTAGGAACTATGCTATTAAATAGCAGCGGGGATAATTATATTGTATATAGTTTTGGCGTGTTGAGCTTTCCATCAGTCATCCGCGACTGGTGGAATTGACTTCAATGTGATCTCTGCCCCTGACGGAATATTGCAACAAAATCTCATTGATCTAATAGGGGAGTATTGTCCATGCGAGCAATCATCGAAAGTAAGTTGAAATTCCTATTCGTCTGCATCGGACAGAACAGTGCATATAATCACACTGAGAAAGGAAGAAAGCGCTCGATGGGAGCAATTATCACACTGGTTACGGTGACATTGGCACTGTACGGATGTTCGCCATACCTCTATCAAAAGGAAGTGGGGAGCTTCAATTCAAGTGTTGCCGCTGTGTCGAATGGAGTGACACAGGGGCTCGACAATCTTGATCAAGATCAGGCGGCGGCAGATCTCGCGCAAGTAATTGGCGCAAGGACGGGGGTGAATCTGAGTGAAGGATGTGGGAAAGAATTAGATAAACTGTGCAGGCCAATGGTACCCTCTAACAATATCCCAAAGACTTCTGCGGCAGACAAGTTTGCCCCCGGCAAACCTGAGATAAAGAGAGTGCTCGCGGCGTTGAAAGGGTATGCGGACGGGTTGGCTGCGGTCACGAATGCCCAAGATCGCAAAGATTACGATGCAGCCGCTTCACAGTTGTCGTCGAATGTTGCAGAACTTGGCACATCGCTTGGCGCCGTATACCCACCAGCTGCGGCTGCCGGGCCAGCACTAAAGGCGGTTGTGACGTTTGCGACTTGGACAGTTGGTATGGGCCTGGATACTGCACGGTACGACACGCTGAAGTCAGCCATCAATGGAGTTGGGACACCCTCCATCGAAACCGAAAAAGGCAAGCATAGCGCGATTCAGATTGTGGTCGATAAGGCAATAACGCCCTTGCTGAAATCGGTGCGGTCCACCCGTATCGAGTTGCTTACCGTTCAACTGAATGCCCGCACGGATCGGATTAATTCCGATCTCGCTGCCCGCATTGATAATGAGAAGTGCGCCGAGAAAGCCAAGAAGGCAAAGAAGATAACATGTCCTGTGAATGTACCACTGGATCGGTACGACACGCCTTTGACGGACTCGACATCGTTGGTCGCGAGTTTGAATGCAATCAAGGGAGTCGATCCGGCGGCACTTGGGCAGAGTCTCGTGAAGGCTCATAACGAAATGCAAACAGCAGTAAACGACAAATCTAGCCAGTTCGAGACTCTCGTGAATGCAATGGCCGATTTCGCCGATAAGGCCGCTGCCGTTGAAAAGGCATTTGCTAAACAGCCGACAGCGACTGCCGCTGCTAAATGAATAAGTAATGGGGGAATAAATCATGGCAACAGAAAAAGACATTACCGATCAGCGTGACAGCGATGTCGAGTTGTTGGATGAAAAAATCGGTGAGGCCATCACAATAAAAAACGGCCTTGACATCGGCGATCCGCAACGGATCACACTTACTACCACTATTAATGATCTAATGTATAGCCGGACAGACTTGCACATTCAGGAACTAATGGCCGATTTGCATAGTGCGCAACTAGTTGCGGCACTGGCCAAGATAACGGCAGCAAGTGACGATCTCAAAAATGAAGCGAAAAAAATGAAAACCGCCACCACATTCATAAACAAGACAAACGCCGTGATTGGAGCGGCGACGAAGGTAACGAAAATCCTAAAGAACGGCGGGTAACCCGACTACACCTTTCGAGACGAACTGTCTAATGTTTTAGAAACCTCGAAAAACCTATTTTTAAAATTTAACCACAACAAAGTCAACAAGTTATATTGCAGGTGTTGGCGAATTTGGATTTTTCGAGGCTCCCTTTTAAATGGCTGCTTTTGCCGTTTGCCATATTACTTGAATGGCCAGTTTTGGGGCACCTAACTACATACGCGAATGGCGGCAACGGGTCGATAGCGCCAGTTCACCGCTCCCCAAAGCAGCCATTTACTGTCCGAAACCGAGCAGTTTCGGACACGCCTTATCAAGGATGTACCAAAGTAGGTGAACTGCATTTCGTACATAGGCTATAATTCGGACATCACTTTCGGACGGAATTTACCTATGTCTCGCGTTTTTGCTTACTGTCGAGTTTCAACGACAGATCAAACTACCCAGAATCAGAGTCTAGAAATCCAGGCGGCAGGCTTCGCTATCGAAGCGCAGCGACTGATTGAAGAGAGTATCAGCGGATCCGTAGCAGCCAAAGAACGTCCTGGTTTTACTAAACTGATCGACCGAATGGAATCCGGCGATATTCTAGTCGTCACCAAGCTCGACCGGCTCGGGCGCAATGCGATGGATGTTAGGGCAACTATCGAGCAGCTTTCCCGTAGCGGGGTGCGCGTCCATTGTCTTGCCCTGGGAGGAGTTGATTTGACCAGTCCCGCCGGAAAAATGACCATGCAGGTGATCGCCGCGGTCGCCGAGTTCGAACGTGACCTGTTAATTGAACGAACGCAGTCAGGGATTAATCGGGCTAAGGCCGCCGGCAAACAATTTGGCAGACCGCCAGCGTTAAATAAGGCGGAACGCGCAGCAGTCATAGAGAGGTTGGCCGCTGGAATGAATGTCACTGAGGTAGCGCGTGAGTTCAAGACGACTCGCCAAACCGTTATGCGAATCAGGGAAGCTGCTTTGACCTCCCCATAAAAATGTTCCCGTCAGTTACTCTCAATAAAATCTATTATGAATAGTAAATGACACCCCATTTTGCTGCGGAGCGGAACTTCACTGTGTTCGGCATCGATCATTGTGAAAATGGAAGGCAAAGTAACATTAATGTCCATCTCCGGAGAGCCGAGGATTTACCTACATTAATTACATGTGGGGACCACTAAGTTTATTGATGTATTTTAGTTATGATCAAAATCGAACGACTTTGTGCTTATTTTATGTTCTACTTTAAACAATATGAGTATAAATCCTTATTGTTTTAAGGTTACTGTATCTTAATAATTATAATTGCTGAATCGTCCGAATATCATAATTGGCTTGCAACAAGTGGGTGGCGAAGGAACGCCTAAAAGTGTGCTCAGAAACCCTTTCAATGATTGCCGCAATAGCATATTGATTAACAACAGGAGAGTGAAGGAGACATATGATGAAATATATAAAACTGATCGTAGCATGTAGCGTGCTTTTCGCAGGATGTACTGCACATGAAACATCCGATACCACATCAACTGAATTTAGTTTAAATAAGCCCGCTATACAAACCATTAGCTGCACGAAAGATAAGGTGCATGGAACCTTTGCTGAATCATGTTACGGCTGCTCTGTGCAACCTAGGGATTGTGTTTCTGGGGATTGTGACAGGCTTGAGTGCACTTGCAAAAGAAGTGGTGGAGCCAATGGAACAGCAATCTATCTCAGGGAATGTGATCAGTGCCAGTTTTGGAATGATCACGGAAATCTGAGGTGTGGGAACGGTTAAATCAACTTAGCTTCGGTTTTGCCAGTTAAATACATCACAGTAGGTATTTAATAACAAAGACTGCTGTTAAATTTTGACGTTCTTTCTAGCAAAATTGGAAGTTTTCCACGTTCTTACTACTGTTTCCAAGGTAATCAATACATGGATAGACCGGTTACGGAATAGAAATCGCGCCGATGCAAACAAACCGTTTCTTAATCAAGAAGCCGTGGCCCGAATTTCTCCATTAACAGACGAAGAACATTAGCGCTTGTATATGCCGCGTATCGTTGATACTCGTCCTTCTTATCTGGATCAGCAAAATCACAAACTGCCTTAAGCGCAAATGGCTTTGGTTGCGGTTTAGAGGCGCTATGTGCCGCAGCGTACATTCCATAGATTTCCATCTCAACGCCGATTAATTCGCGATGTTGAGCTTTGATCTCTTCGATGACCTCCCCGTCTGCAAGTACCGCCGAGCCAGAGGCGACGGGGCCAATAATAACTTGGGGGACATTCCGCTGATTGAGATCGCCCCCATACTCGGAAGCGATCTTTGCTAGCGCCTCTTGGTCCCCACGAATTTGCTCAACATGCGTCCGCACGGAAACATGAGTGGGTAAATGGTGTGGCGCGATCGAGAATTTAGCGTTATCTTTGTCAAGAACTCTTTTCCCACTTTGGAAGTCCCAAGCAGGATCAGCCAAAAGTACGTCACCGTAACCCACTTTGCTTTTGACCCCAGCGCATATACCGCACATAGCTATTAGTCTTGGTCTCAGCATGGAAATAATAGCCGCACTTCGAAGTGCTGTCGAGACCATTCCCATACGCGGTGCAAAAGTGGCACAGACTGTAATCTTTCGCCCTTCAACCATAAAATTACCATCTCGAACAAAGGTTATATCATCAAGAGGTCGAGGAGATGACCAATTCCAGGGAAGCTTCAAAACCTCTTCTAACTCTGGTTTTTCAAGAGCGCAAACAATCGCCAAATCTACATTATGGTCCGGTTGTTTCGTGGCTAGTTTTTTTTCTTCTTCTAAGATATATTTCACACAATTTACTGCACGGTTTATCCATTCGTCGCTGCTTTCCGAGAATTCAACGACACTCCAAGTTCTGCTTGCAAAGATTTCCGAAGCCTCGCTTACAACATTCTTGTCAGCAGTAATGCCTAAAATTCGACCAGGTTTGTGGTATTCATCCTCTTGGTGTAAATCGAAAAGTAGATTAAGTGAATGTGTAATTTCGGATTCGCTATCTGGCCATATGGGCAGCAATATATCGAGAATAAGAAGATCATAATGAGTAGATTGAAGGCGTTCACGTGCATCATTTGCACAAGGCGCCATATTGATCTTGTCACGATCTACACCAATACCAGCAAGTGTTTCAATGAGTCGCCCATAACGACGTGCTTGGTCATCTACGATCAGTATTTTCATTTTCCTTTCTCTGTATAAATATTAAACTCAGCCAGGGCTTTCCCGAGCTCAGTTTTCCATTCATCGTAAGTTGAATTGTAGTGCAGTACCCCTTTAAAGCATCGAGGGAATTCTTCTTCTAGTTCCATGCGGAGCTGTGATAGATCTACGGGCTTACCAGCTTCACGTAGAAAGGCCTCATAACCGGTTATCACAATGGTTGGGCAAACAATTTCGGCTAACGTCATATAACGAAGTATTTCAATTCCTCCTTCTCCCTGCGGTCTGCCGCCGCTTTCACGTTCTCCAACAGAGAAAGTCGGTAGAGACATATCGAGGAGAAGTAGGTCTGGCAAATGCTCATCAAGAACATCAAGTGCGGAATTGACTGACTGTGCGACAGCAATAGTTATCTCTGTACTTAGGCCTTTAAGGAAACGCTCAATATGAGCCCGTTTCGGTGCTTCGTCTTCGACTAATAAAATATATACGCTATTCACGATTGCCTTCTTGCTGATCCGGAGTTAGTACGATCATCGAATAGGTTACCCTTAATTCAAACTGTCCAGTTTCAGTGAAACCAAAATCTATCCGACCTTTAGCAGATTGACGCAACACCACCGCAGCCAGTTTTAAAATACCACTGCCACCTTCGCGGCGAGTGTGCCGCCCAAAATTGCCACTTTCAATCAGTTGACGAATTCTACGAAGCTCCTCATCATGTTGCGCACGATTCTGTACTTTGGCGTCACTTCGTACTTCAATAGTGAGTGTTTCGTTTTCGACATTTGCTTGAATATTTATATTTACCTTAGGTTTCTTGCATTCTGAATGGGCTCGCACGTTATCTAATGCAACGAACAGCACGTCATGAACAAAGACAAGATTGCTCGCCTGCATTTCAATATCGCCTTCTACATGACGTTTAATGTCAGGATCAAAAGCCCTCTGACATTTAAGTGCTGAATCGATAGCGATATTAACGATTTGATCAAGCTTGAAGTGGCGTTTCTGAGTTTCTAGATCGGCATGCGAAAACCATTTTGCAGCTTCGTCTAGCTTGTACTGTACTTCTTTTGAACAATTACCAATCGCTATGTCAAACTCGAGGAAAGCTGGGTCCTGCTCTGCGTGCCTTCGTACAGTAGCACGTAGTTCATTAAACCCATCTGTGATCTCATGCTTTAAGTTCTCAGAGATGAAATACCTTACCTTGGCAAGTGATGGATCAATAGCTGCCCAAAGCACTGCGATGGCGGTGGTAATGAAGTCCGGTAGGGTGGTATCTATCTGGTCAATAGCACGTACGATCGATACCAGTTGAGTTGCAAGTTCCAGATACAATAACCCGCCAGGTCGTTCTAGAGAATGTACGTAGAAACTGTCTTTTGCTACTGTTAGTGTTTCGTCAAAGTTAGCCGCAAATTTTGCGAATGCTTCGTTTAGAGCTTCTTTTGCTTCCGAACTGCTCCAATCGAACTTTTTTAGCCAAAATTCATTTCGGTGATAATCACTAGACTCCGATTCACGCGTAGTGATAAGGCAGGCAGTTTCTAGAGGTCTACGGATCAAGCCTATAAAAGAGTGATGACGAACACGATTACTTAGGTAAAAATCTAAGCCAAGACTCGGATTATACAAAAACTCCTCGCGTATACGATGTAACATGCCAAAGAGTACAGCGTCTGCCTCGTTTTCTGGTATAAAAGTGGAACGTTGAGACGAGGCCGCTGTAGTAAGCTCCTTCAAAACATCGTCAAAGTTCTGGACTGATCCAATATTTACCCCTAACAGATCACGGTAGCGGGCATAGTCTTCTGATAACTCCTTAGCAGCCCATCGAGATAGTGCGTCAGTGTCCACATAAACTCTGGTACGGTCGACAATCCATTGGCCCTCATCTAGAGCCAGTTGATTGGCAATCGATAATACTTCATCTTGGTAGTCATTTGCATTGGCGGAATCAAGCTCACGTAGAGCTAAGCAGATAGCTTGCCGTTCCTCCATCACTTCACGAGAGCCTTTCAAAATCCGACAACTGTCCAGAATATGTGGCAAGCACACTTCTCTTAAGAAATAAACAAGTTGGTGTCTCGGGTATGCTTCAGCTAGCTCAATTAATTTAGAAGGGCGAGCTACTCCAGCTATCCGAAAAAACGAGCCAGTAGCGTAGCGTAGGCTTGATGCGATCTCTTTGTCCTCATTTAAGCTCCACAGGAGGTGTAGCGCTATCGGTGCCGCAAGTGGTGTAGATACGGTTTTGTAATCATGCCAAACATAATTTTCGAGCGAAGGTAGAATAGGAAGCAAACGGCGATTAGCTTCGCTACGCGCCCCTTCATCCGCGATCAGGGTGATCACATTTTGTCGGTAACCTAAGCAGAAGTAAGCATGCAGCAACATTGAAGCCGCTATTGACCTAAGTGGCTCTGATTCGAAGGTCCCGTTCTGAGCGCCGATCATATCCACAACTTGTTGGCACTGTCCATTACGGAGTAGGCTGGCGGATATGAATAATATAAGGGCTGCTTGGCTTACATTGACAGAAACTGATCCTTCGCCCTGGAATAATCGCCATACTGCCTCCGTTGGACTCAGAGTGTGACTTTTTACAGTTTGGACAGAAAGGTCCGATATGGTGGGGGCAGGGACTAAATCTTCCACACCAATGGTTGGACTGTTCATACTGATGAACCAAGGTTGCCAAGGATCATCAGGATATGATCGGCGTAACAACTGGAGCAAGTCGAGAAGACCGGCTGCAGCGGCAAGCCCTCGCAGGTTAATAGCAAGCTTACCCAACTGGATGAACGAATCATTCAGATCGTCACATCGGCTTAAAATTTTACCTAGTATCCGTGAAACATCATTTGGTCGGCGAAGTTCTTTTTCTCTCCGGTGGTTAGCATGCCCAAAGGCTAGTCCTGCATATATGAATTGCCATATATCAATATTATGGGGTGCTCTCAAATATAGTCGAGCAGTTTGCGCCGCAAGTTTCGCATTGCCAAGAAACAAAATATCTGATATCTCGTAGCTCCGATGGTCAAGCGTCCTAGAAACATCGTGCGCTCCTAGCACCAGAGCGACTTTTGCTATGCGAAAATCAGTGATGGGAGCGAGGTTACGCAAACATTGCACCAACACCCTATGAGATTTATGGGAATCTTTGCGACGGGCAATTTCCTGCGCAACGGCGATGAAGGTTTCATAGATATCGATAGACGAGTGGCTTTGCTCTACTCGGAGAATATCAGCTAATCCAGACTCAGAGGCTGGCCATTCTCCTGCCAAGCGGAAGCGAGTGTAAGTCTTAACAAAAGGCTCAAAGTATTGGTGCTTATCAATCCGTACCTTGATGTCATCGCAGAACTTTGCAAGAGTTGTTCTATCTTCGTTCCGTACACTCGTATGATACGCTATGAAATCGAGCAGGCCTCGCTTGTAAGCCCTTCGAACCTCGGCTGTATACCGTTTCTGCTGCTCAAGCCCCCCATCTTGGTGTTCAAGAGCGATGCGAAGCTGGACAGACCAGAGAGAGATTCCAAAATTATCTTGAATGATCTTTAGCCCTTCGATTGCGTCCCTAATTTTACCAGTGAAGACGAGACGCTCGACTTCCTCTACTCCCGTACGAAAAGTGTTAATTCTGTTGGCTTCTGCCTTTATGCGAGATGTGATCCAAAGAAGTTCTCGTTCTAAGGTCGTCACAGGAGCTTCAGTATATATCCCAGCTAGTTCTTCATAGCCGACCATCAGCCGCAAGAAGTCCGCGAGTTGGGTTTCTATCTGATGATTAAGCCATATTTGGAAGTCATCGAACTGAGAAGGATTCAGAACGACCCGTGCATCGAGAAACAGATTCCGGGTAATGGGTCAAATATGTGAATTGCACATATAATATCGAGTATGACCTGTT
>NZ_DAIUEH010000041.1:0-57178 GCF_036845245.1 Methylobacter sp. | reverse complement strand
TGGCCGGGTCGGCCAAAGCGGGGTTAAGCAAGATCGGTTTTGTCAGCGATCCGACCAAAATGCCTTAGGTCGGTCATGCCATTGATGTCCGGCATTTCCATGTTTCAATACGGAGGCGGATTTTGGTCTTGCCCGATGCCGTCTATTAGCGGATAGCGAAATGTTGGGCAACGAAAAGCTATTGTCCGACCACTGCTGACCTACAAACTGCAATTCGTGCCGGTTATCCGTTACGGGGGCGTCCGTCCAGCCTCAGCGAGAAATCTAAATACGGCAGATGGCCAGCGTTGTTTGCAGTTCCCACTGTTTTTCAGGATTGCAGCCGTTCAATGCCAATATCAAAGAGATACACACAAGCCTCAGGCTTCGTGTTGCTAATAATCGCTTATGCATTTGAGACAGCCTGATAAGGCGTTAGATGCCGGGATAGCTAGGACTTAACGCGGCCGCTATCGAAATCCTCAATGGCTTGCCGAATCTCTTCCAGGGTATTCATCACAAACGGCCCGTAACCGGCTATCGGTTCGTCAATCGGCTCCCCGTTCATGACCAGCATCGTGGTATCTTTAAGTGCCGTCAGGGCAATTGTTTTGCCTTCCCGCTCAAAAAAAGCCAGCTCGGCATTGTTCATTGTTGCGGAATTATTGATTTTGACACTGCCTTTCAACGTAAACAGCATCGTTGTGTAATTTTCGGGGAAATCGAGTTCAACAGTTTGGCCGTCCGTCAGGCGCAGATCCCATAAATTAATCGGAGTGTAGGTAGTTGCCGGACCTTTCGTGCCTCGATAATCGCCGGCAATGATGCGCATGATGCTGCCTTGCTGATCCAGCTTCACTACCGGGATTTGGCTATCGGTTATGGGTTGATAGTGCGGCTCGATCATTTTATATTTTGCCGGTAAGTTGACCCAAAGCTGGATCGCTTCAAAGCTCCCTCCTCGTTGGGTAAAAGCGTCAGAGTGCATCTCTTCATGTAAAAGACCTTTGGCCGCAGTCATCCATTGCACATCGCCGGGGCCGATCCGTCCGCCATTCCCTGCGGTATCACGGTGTTCGACTTCACCTCGATAAAGAATGGTAACGGTTTCAAATCCCCGATGCGGATGGAAGCCAACGCCTTTTGGTTTCGATGAGGCCGGGAACTCGGTGGGGCCTGCATAATCCAGCATCAGAAACGGGCTCACCTCCGCGTCCGGTGTATTGTAGGAAAACAGCGTGCGGACCGGAAAACCGTCTCCTACCCAGTGAGACTGATCGGTGCGAGTGATTCGATGTAACTGTTTCATCGCTTTATTCCTTAAGACGGGTTTAAACGGTACGCCCCACCCACTAACCGGCTTTAAACTTGGCCGCTTCTTCGGAGCCCTCGGTTGCGTTGCCTGCGCTGTAAGAATGAGCGCCGACTCCGGCCAATTGACCGGCATCGACGATCAGGTATTCGTTGCGGATCGGTCGGCCTTCGAACCAGCATTCCAATACTTCCCTGACACCGGCCGCATAGCGGGCTTGCGCGGACAGGCTGGTGCCGGAAATATGCGGCGTCATGCCGTGATGCGGCATCGTGCGCCACGGGTGGTCTTTCGGCGCCGGTTGCGGGAACCAGACATCGCCTGCATAACCCGATAATTGGCCGCTTTCCAATGCACGGGCGATAGCATCGCGGTCGCAGATTTTGCCGCGGGCGGTGTTGATGATGTAAGCGCCGCGCTTCATTTTGTCCAGCAAGGCATCGTCGAACATATGTTCGGTTTCCGGGTGCAACGGGCAATTGATCGTTACCACATCGCAAACCCGCACCATCGACTCAACATTGGGGTGCCAGATCAGGTTCAATTCCTGCTCGACCTCGGTCGGCAAACGGTGGCGGTCGGTGTAATGCAGTTTAACGTCGAACGGTTTTAAGCGCCGGAGTACCGCCAGGCCGATGCGACCGGCGGCAACGGTGCCGACCTCCATGCATTCCAGGTCGTAGGAACGCGCCACGCAGTCGGCAATATTCCAGCCGCCTTTGATAACCCATTGATAGGACGGAATGTAGTTGCGCACCAGGCTCAGTATCATCATCACCACATGTTCGGCGACGCTGATGCTGTTGCAGTAGGTGATTTCGGCGACGGTAATATTGTTCGCCATTGCCGCCTGTAAGTCGACATGGTCGGAGCCGATGCCTGCGGTCAGCGCCAGTTTTAATTTCGGCGCTTTGGCGATGCGTTCCGCGGTCAGGTAGGCGGGCCAGAACGGTTGGGAGATGACGATTTCGGCATCGGGCAGTTCCTGATCCAGGCGCGAGTTTTCGCCGTCTTTGTCTGAGGTCACCACCAGCGTATGGCCCAAGCCTTCCAGATAACTACGCAAACCCAGTTCGCCGGAAACACTGCCCAGCATTTGGCCGGGAATGAAGTCAATGGATTTGGGCGTCGGGGCGGTCTGGCCGTCGGGATAAGATTTGATTTTCGGGATCGAGTCGCGGGCATAGGATTGTGGATAGCCGTCGATCGGGTCGTCGTACAGTACGCAAACAATTTTTGCCATTTTTCTGCCTCAATGATGTTTTTTATCCTGAAAATCAACATTTGGAATGAAAAGCCATTGCAGCTTAGAAAAAACAACGCCTTTGTGCAATAGGCGGAAATACCTACGGTAACCATTAAATTTAAAAATCGTTAACTCGAATTGATATAGGCGGTGATACGAATATTGTTGATTTTATCCGGATGCTATAAATTTTCAGGTGTGGTCTAGGGCGAATATTGATGCACAACCACAGAGTGAGACATGCAACCTGGTTATACCGGTACTGAACAGTTGGCTTACCAACGTATGCTGCGCACTGACCATACAAGGTAAGCCTGATGTAAAGCTGCACTCAATCGCTTGCCGAAGACCACAAAAACGCGCTCGTCGGGAGATAAGCAAATGATTTCAGATCAAAGCCTTTCATCTGAGGCAATATCTAAAAATAATCGAACGATTACGCTGTTTCTGTGCGGCGATGTGATGACAGGCAGGGGCATCGACCAGGCACTGCCGTATCCCGGTAATCCGCAGATTCATGAGCCTTATATGATCTCAGCCAAGGACTATCTGACGCTTGCCGAAGAAGCCAACGGCCCTATTCCGAAACCGGTCGACTTTGGCTATATCTGGGGCGATGCGCTTGAAGAACTGCGGCTCGCTGCCCCCGATGTCCGTATTATTAATCTTGAGACGGCGGTGGCGACCAGCCCGGAATTCTGGGTAGGGAAGGGCGTTCATTACCGGATGCAGCCGCGGAACATTCCCTGCCTTTTGGCGGCGAAAATCGATTGCTGTGATCTGGCCAATAATCATGTTTTGGATTGGGGCTATACCGGCTTGATGATGACTTTGAGCACCTTGGCCGATGCGAACCTGAAAGCTGCCGGAGCGGGCCGGAATCTTTCCGAAGCCGAAGCGCCGGCGGTTATCGATGTGGCCGGGAAAGGGCGTGTGTTGGTGTTCGCTTTCGGCGACGAAAGCAGCGGCATTCCAGGTTTGTGGGGAGCCCGCAGAGACAGGGCTGGTGTGAATTTGTTGCCCGATTTATCGGATAACACGTTGCGCCGCATCGCCAAGCGGATCTTGGCTCTTAAGCAAAAAGGCGATTGTGTGGTGGCTTCGATTCACTGGGGCGGAAACTGGGGCTACGAAATCTTAAGAGAACAAAGACAATTTGCGCACCGGCTGATAGACCATGCCCGGGTGGATGTGGTGCATGGCCACTCGTCGCATCATCCCAAGGGAATCGAGCTGTATCGGGGCAAGCCGATATTGTACGGCTGCGGCGATTTTTTGAACGACTACGAAGGCATTGCAGGGTATGAGGAGTTTCGCGGTGACTTGGCTTTGATGTATTTCGTGACCCTGGACCTGGCGACAGGAAAGCTGCACAGCTTGATCATGACGCCGATGCAAATCAAACGCTTCCGCTTGAATTATGCTCAGCCTGATGACGTTCATTGGTTGCAGCAAATCCTGGACAGGGAAAGCAGGCCGTTGGGCGTCAAAATCGAACGGGTCGATGAGCGCCGGTTGGCCTTATCGGTTGGATGATGAAGTGATCTTTTTTATGTTGGGTTGGATACCGAACAGATGCAGGTTATTAATTCGGTTAGCTTTTATTCTAAAAAACTGATGTTACGAACCGTCGTGAAAAAGATAGACCTCAGTCAGGAAATATCCGTCGTAGGGCGTGCCGTACGTTAAGCTATGAGCGTGAACGGCAGAAAACTTGGGACGAGTATCTAAGCAACGGAGAAGTGTTGCTCATGCCGCTTAACGTCGATGAACAGATTAGTCCCAAGTTCGTATAAGAGGGCATAAGCTCCAGAACTTCTTTTGTCGTTATGCCGGGGACTGTTCCAACAATCCGTTTTCGTTCGGGAAACCGTAAGCGTTTTATCTGTATGTGTGATACCGGACAGATCAAGTATGCATCTCTGCTTATGATTAATCTTGGCTTTTTAAGCTGCATAGATTGCAACTCTGTAGCTTTTAATTAAAACAGCGCCAACCAAAAAGGTCGCGTTGTCTTAATTAAGTGCATCACTGCTTTTCAATAAAACCCTAACTCTTATCAGAGGAGGTTAGTAATGGCACTTAATATTTTTGAGCATCGGGGGCTCCCGCTCGATAAACAACTTTTAACCTGGCGGGATATGGTTCAAGTCCCGATAAGCAAACTGGATGATGATGCTTTCACTCGTGTGAGGGTTATTTTAATGAACGGAATCGAGCTTGAATCGATTCAGTTTTCCAGAGCCTGTACCCGGATGAATAAACATCTTCAGCTTCCTCTGGCCCAGCTTCGGCGAATCGACCCGCAGCAAGCCACGTTGATCAATGGGATGATCGGCGCCGATCACTCACCGCTTGAAACCACTATCGCTTATGAGCAGGTCGCGATTGAAGTCACCGCGGCTGTGGCACAAACCGAACCCGATCGCTATGTTGCGCAGATTTATCGTTTTGGCTTGCTGGAAGACTTTGATCATATGTATCGCTATTCGGCTTTGTTGGATCGCCTCGAAGGCAAGGATTCGAATAATATCCTGCAAAGTTATACCGACGTTCTTCCCGGTCGGCCAACCATTCATGAACATCGCGCTCCGGAGGATGATTTACGGGAATGCTATAACCGTAATACAGCTCTTACGCTGACAAAAATGCACGCATTAACGATCATGGCTGGAAAACAGCAAACCTGGAATTATTATATGAATATCGGACCGCTGTTTAGCGATCCGCTGGCTCGGCAATTATATGCAGAGATTGCTCATATCGAAGATCAGCATGTGACTCAATACCAATGCATTATGGACCCGGGCGAAACATGGCTTGAAAAATGTCTGCTGCACAAAGCCAACGAAGTTTATAACTACTATGGCTGTGTTCAGCAGGAGAAAAATCCTCGCGTTAAAGCTATCTGGGAGCGTTTCCTTGAATATGAACTGGGTCAATTCCGTTTTGTACGCGATCTTTTTGAATATAACGAAAACCGGGATGCTCAAAGCGTTGTTCCTGCGGTTCTGCCTGAGCCTATTGCTTTCGAGAGTCAAAGGGATTTCGTCCGCGACGTGTTGCGCAATGAAGTCAACTTGCGTTCCAAAGGCACTGCCTTTGTCGATATGTCTGAAGAAAGCACAGCTTCAAAAGTTTATCGGCAACGATTGAATGCCGACGGCGTCCCATCGGAAATCGTTGCGTTTAACTATATCTGGACGCCGGGAGGTGAAATCAATAGTCTCCATCGCCCGATGCCTGTCAGTCACCTTAAACACTGAGGAGTTCGTTATGAAAGACGCTGCTGAGTTTGGTTTAAATAAAACACCGACCCAACTTCATCCTGTAATGACCCAGTCGATGGTTGACGGTTATGAGGAATTTCCGCCCCACGCTGAAGATATCGCAATTGACGCATTTACTATGCGGAAAAAGTATATCCAAAATTCGGAGCAATTGGGGTCGGTTCCTCTTCCAAATACGCTTCGAGGCGCAGTGAGTTTAAGCGTACAAGCCATTCAAGGAAATAGCCCGTCTATTCTGATTGATAAACTCGGACAACGCTTGGCTTATGAGCGCAGTGGTGTCCGGCTTTACGATGCGCTGATCACAAAATGCAAATCCGTTGAGCCTGTTATAGACACCACGGTGCTTGAGCAGTTTCGCAATGATGAAGCCGGGCATTTTGCTTTAGTGCAGGATTGTATTCGTTCTATGGGCGGAGATCCGACTGCACAAACCCCTTGTGCCGATTCTTCGGGAATGATCGCGATGGGCTTGATACAGGTGATCAACGATCCGCGCAGCTCTATCCCGCAGTGTGTGGAAGCTATGTTGATTGCCGAGCTGACGGATTTAGCCGCTTGGGAGTTGCTCATTCGGATTGTCGACGAATCCGGGCTCAGCGATTATATGACAAGGTTCCAGCAAGCAAAACTGACTGAAGACAATCACATGCGTACGATCAAGAAGTGGCTTGAGCGGCTGACTTTAAATAATGCGCTTAATGTTATTTAAGTCTTTTTTGAAGCTGGAAAACATCCGTTTGCTGAAGCTGTTGCAGCTGTTTGTCAGAACATGGCTGAATCGTCCTCTACAGGAAATCGGTGCAGCTATATTTTAGAATTGTGCTTCTAGCAATTCTACTGCACGTGCTATTCCGTTATTGCTTTGCATCGCCAGGCTTGCTTGCCTGGCGCTGTTTTGAATTGTTTTTGAATCCAATACTGCCCGAATGCCCTTAGCCAAGCCGACGGCAGTTATCTTTTTTGCCGGTAAAGGCTTTCCTGCCAAACCCTGCGACTGCAATTGCCGGGCCCAGAATAATTGCTCGTCCATAAACGGCACTACCACGGATGGGCAGCCTGACAGTGTTGCTGCATGGGTAGTGCCTGCGCCGCCGTGATGAACAATCGCCGCACAGTGTTTGAACAGCGGTTGATGGGGATGTTTGCCGATGAAATAGACTGGGTCGCTTTGGCTATCGGCAGGATAGTGCTCTGAACTGGTCTGGATAATGGCACGGCAGCCCGCCAAGGTTACGGCTTCCAAAAACAGCTCCATGCTCCAGTCCGGCACCGCCTGCTGTAAACTGCCGAAAGTCATATATACCGGCGCATCGCCATGATCAAGGAACTCAGACAGCTTGAGCGGCATTGTCCAATGCCGGGTGTCTTCGGTTAAATTCAGGAAACCGCAGACTTGATGATTCGATTGCCAATGTTCAAATCGAGGACAAAACCACGGATCGACGGCTATCAGATTAAGTTGTTGCGAAGTGAGCAGTTCGGTCAACACATGAGCGGGCGGCGTTTGACCGGCTTCCAGCCATAGACGGGTCATCGGTTTTTTCAATGCCCAATTGAACACCGCGTCCAACAGCTTCCAGCTCAATGCATTGATATGACGACCCAAGTCAGGAAAGCTGAAAGGCGGAATCGCAGGATCGGGTATCGCTGCATGACACAGGGTCACGCTGAAAAATGGTTTTTGCTGCTGTAGCGCTGCCAATTTTAGAGGATAGAGAAAATGGTGGCCGATTACATAGTCGTTATCGGTGACTAAGTGTTGGGCAGCCTGATACACGGTTTGTTCGTAAGGAAAGAAGGCTTCATCAAGCAATGCCCATAACCATTGCAAAGGATTCATCCGAAACGAACGCTGGGCGAAACCCTGCATATCGAAATCAATATGTTCCGGCACTTGGCGATAGTTTATTTCCAATTGTTCGCAGATTTCGCGGTAACTGCGGTTGTCGATACTGCTGACCACCAGCGTCACAGAATGACCCGCTTTTTGCAGGCCATCGGCCAATGCCAGCATCGGGCGGATGTCGCCATTAGAACCCCAGGTTTGTATGCCTATTTTCATGCGTTTTATTATGTAAATTATTTTAGCGAAACAAATTGATAGTCATGCGGCGTTTGTAAGAGCTTGTTTTTATGTGTGATAACGGACAGACGCACCATGCCTGTCTGATTATGATGAATTATGCGGTTTCTTAAGCCGCATAGTCTACTTAACGGAAACCGTTAAGGCCTATTTATCTAATCAAACTCAAGAGGACTCGTTATGAAATATCCATTCACATCATCACGCTCAAGAGGAAATTTTATCAAACATTCGATGTCATTAATTTTGCTATTTGGGGTACTCGCATTAAGTCCATGGAAGGACGGGTTGGCACAAACTGGAAGCGAAGAAGGAAGCACCGATACTGCCGGTAATCTGGGGACTCAGCAGGGCGGTACCCGAAACGAAGAAAGAGGTACCGGTTCTTCCGGTATGACAGGCACTGACAGCGGTACCCGAAGCAGAGGCAATACCAGTTCTCCCAGTACCTCTGGTACTGGGAGCGATACCAGAAATCATGGCAACAACGGAGGAAGTTTGGGCAGTAAAGGCAGACATGGTACCGGCCCCGGCGTTACCGGTTCAGGTATCGAGGGTAGCGGCTCAGGTACTAGAGTTCCAGATACTGGAGGTTCGGGCGCCGGTGGTTCGGGTTCAGGCCGTTAATTCCGCGCTCCGGAGTAAGCCTGTATCCGGAGAGTGTGCCCTTAACGCCAGCTGCCTTCGATAGTAATTGAGTTATCTGTGAAGACTATTCCTTTCTATCGCAACCATCATGTTTCAAAGTTAAAAATTGATAAGTAAATAATACCCAGCGGAAAACCGAAAACAGCAGGAAGCTTTTTCTTGTACTGATTCGGTCATTCAAGAATTGATTTAAAAGCTCAAGAGGAGAAACGAATATGAAAATGCCGAAAATCGATAAAGTACTGGTAGGTGAAGCCCTGATAGGTGAGGGTAATGAGTTGGCTCATATTGATCTGGTTATGGGGCCGCGTGGCAGCGCCGCGGAAATCGCATTTTGTATCACGCTGACTAACCAAAAACGGGGCGATAATTCCTTATTGGCTCTGGTTGCTCCCAATCTTATGGCTAAGCCTAATACCGTTATGTTCAATAAAGTTGAAATCAAGAACGAGAAACAGGCAACCCAAATGTTCGGGCCGGCGGAACGCGGCGTGGCCAAAGCTGTGGTCGATAGCGTTAAAGAAGGAGTAATACCCGAGGGAGAAGCAGGTGATGTATTTATCTGTGTGGGTGTTTTTATTCACTGGGAGGCTGAGGACAACAATAAAATCCAGGACTGGAATTATGAAGCCACGAAGCTGGCGATTAAACGCGCTGTCGCAGGGGAACCGACGCCCGCCGAAGTGATTGCCCAGGAAGATGTGGAACATCATCCGCTCGCGGCGCACGACTAAAAAATTAATCAGGGCAAAAAGTAAAGGCTGGCGGTTGTGGACTCTACAAAGTAAAAGGGTTTACGTTTACGCGAAAACCCTTGTTATGTGCTGGAAATAAAATAGCTCCCGTGCCGCAGGGAGCTATATTTTGAGTGGCTTAAGCTTGAAAAGCCGGCGGATTATTTATCCACTTTAATCGCCAGAAACACCGGGCTGCCCTGACGCTGTATCAAAACGGCGACTGATTTACCGGCCGGGAGTTTTTTGAGTATGTTGTCAAAATCAGCCGCATCACGGATAACATCGTTTTGAATGCGTAAAATGACATCGCCGCGCTGAATTCCGGCATCTTTGGCAGTGCCTTTCGCAACATCCTGCACTAACACGCCGTTTTTGGCAATCTGCAAGGTTTCTCTTTGCTGATTGCTTAAGTCAATGACGCTAATGCCCAAGCGATTATGAGGAAGTTTGGGGGCCGCCGCTTTTGCGTCGGCTAATTTATCCACTTCCTCCGGCAAAAGCCCCACTTTAAAGTCAAGGGTTTTGGTATCGCCTTGTCTGATGATTTTTAATGTGGCTTTGTTATTGATGGGCGTCATTCCGACCATGGGCGGCAAATCGCCGGAGCTTTCAATTGGCTGTCCATTAAATTCGGTAATAATGTCGCCGATCTGCAATCCGGCTTTTTCTGCCGGGCTGTCGGGCAGTATTTTGGAAACTAGCGCTCCTTGCGGTTTTTTCATGCCGAATGATTCGGCCAGTTCCCGCGTTACATCCTGTATCTGGACGCCCAACCAGCCATGCGCGGCTTTGCCGGTGGTTTTTATCTGGTCGACGACATTCATCACGACATCCATCGGGATGGAGAAGGAAAGTCCCATAAAACCGCCGGTACGGCTGTAAATCTGGGAGTTTATGCCAACAACCTTGCCTTCCATATTAAACAACGGCCCGCCTGAATTGCCCGGGTTGATCGCTACGTCTGTTTGTATGAACGGTACATAATTTCCGCCCGGCAAGCTGCGGCCTTTGGCGCTGACGATGCCGGCCGTTACCGATTGCTCAAATCCAAAAGGTGAGCCTATCGCGAGTACCCACTCGCCTACCTGGAGTTTGTTAGGATCACCAATGGTCACTGCGGGCAAGTCCTTGGCATCGACTTTTAATAACGCAACATCGGTACGCGCATCGGAGCCAATCACTTTAGCCAACAGCTCCCGGCGGTCGGATAATTTGACTACGATTTCATCAGCGTCTTTTACCACATGACTATTGGTCAGGATGTAACCATCCGGGGAAATAATAAAACCCGAGCCTAAGGATGTGGTATCCCTTGGCACATAACCGCCGCCCTGTTCCTCTAGGAAGCGCTTAAAAAAATCTTCCATTTCGGGCGGCATTCCCTCCGGTAACTGCGGCTGTTCGGGGGTGTTCTCAGCTTCAGGTGGAGCCTTTTGAGTGGTGCTGATGTTGACCACCGCAACGCCGTTGGTTTTTACCATTTCAGTAAAATCGGGTAATTGCGCCAATACGTTTTGATTAAACAAAACGATCAGAAACAAACACCACTTAACTTTTTTGATCATACAAACCTCTATTTAATATCATTAAGGAAAAACTTATGTAAAAAAATAATAATCAAGATAACAGGCGTCGCTTTCAAGAAAAAGTTCAGTCCTGTTTTTAGGGCGGTAACACTTGCTGGTCTTGATAGTAACAGAGACAAAATATATCTGGATAGCGATATAAAAAAAATTGCTATCATACTAAAAAGCTATATTATCCATTAACGACAATTAAGCATAAATTAATGTTATAAACTTTCCCTCATTCGTTTTTCTCATTACCTTTACCTAATGCCTTATTCCCAAAATTACGATGTCCTTATTATTGGCAGTGGCGGTGCCGGCCTAAGTCTGGCGCTTAAGCTGGCTGATCATTCAATGCGCATTGCCGTGCTGTCTAAATTCGCTTTGACGGCGGGCAGCACCTATTATGCGCAAGGCGGCATATCCGCTGTTTTCGGGGTCGATGATTCTATCGAGTCGCATATTGAAGATACGCTGGACGCCGGTGCCGGACTTTGTAATCCCGAGATTGTCAGGCTGACTGTGACGCACGGTAAAAGCTCGATAGACTGGCTGAGGGAACAGGGTGTTGTTTTTACCGAGGAGCAGACCGAATCCGGGGAATTAAAACTGCATTTAAACAAGGAAGGCGGGCATTCCCACCGCCGTATCGTGCATACTGCCGATGCGACAGGTAAGGCGGTATCTTTATCGTTGATTGAACGCGCTCAGGAACATGCCAACATCGAGCTGTTCGAACATCATAATGTGGTGGAGTTAATTACCAGCAAGGACGCTGAAAAACGGATTGTCGGCGCCTATGTGCTGGATTCAAAAATGCAGAAGGTCAAGACCATGTCGGCTCGGGTCGTGGTTCTGGCAACCGGCGGCGCGAGTAAGGCTTATCTTTACAGCACCAATCCGCAAAGCTCAACCGGCGATGGTATCGCCTTGGCTTGGCGCGCAGGCTGCCGCATCAGCAATATGGAGTTCATGCAATTTCACCCGACTTGTCTTTATCATCCGCACGCACATTCTTTCCTGATTAGTGAAGCGGTCAGAGGCGAAGGCGGCAAGTTGATCCTGCCGGACGGTTCGCCTTTCATGCAGCATTTCGATCCGAGAGAGGAATTGGCGCCTCGGGATATTGTCGCCAGGGCCATCGATCATGAAATGAAAAAACGCGGTATAGACTGTGTTTATCTGGATATTAGCCATAAATCGGAGCAGTTCATCCGCGAACATTTTCCGACGATTTACCAGCAATGTCTTGAGTATGATATAGATATTACCAAGCAACCTATTCCTGTCGTTCCGGCCGCGCATTACACCTGCGGCGGCGTGTTAACCGACAGTTATGCGCGCACTGATATCGCCAATCTTTATGCGATAGGCGAGGCAGCCTGTACCGGACTGCACGGTGCCAATCGCATGGCCAGTAATTCGTTATTGGAATGTCTGGTATTCGCAGAACGGGCCAGCGAGGATATTTTGCAGAAACTTCCCGGTATTCTGCCGCTGCCGGAAATCCCTGAGTGGGATGAGTCAAAGGTCAGCGATTCCGATGAAGAGGTCGTGGTTTCTCATAACTGGGAGGAACTGCGCCGTTTTATGTGGGACTATGTCGGTATCGTAAGAACCGATAAACGTTTAAGCCGGGCAATGAGCCGGGTGGAATTACTCAAGAAGGAAATCGCCGAGTATTACAGTAATTTCCGTGTAACCAGTGATCTGCTGGAATTACGCAATCTGGTTATTGCCGCGGAGCTGATCATCCGTTGCGCACAGCAGCGTAAGGAAAGCCGCGGCTTACATTACACGCTCGACTACCCTGAAACCGATAACAGCAAACCTGCGCAAAATACGGTTTTGACGCCGTACCCGGCTGACCGCGGTTGATAGGCTAAGGGCGTAACAATGGTCTGATAGCCATTGCCGCTTGCTCGCAGTCTATAGCTGATTTCTCAACCCGTCGACGCAGAAAAAGCCCGCTGCTTAAACCATCAATATCACGAGAAACATACTCGTTAAGATCGGCGCAGGCTCGTTGCATATGTTGCTCGGCCTGCAGTAAGGTCTCAGGTTTTTTGATTTCATCATTTTCCAGCAACATCATCACTTCGCTGGTTATTTGATTCTGTAACCGGAAAATTTCCTCCACGTGATGCTCAAACTCTTCACGTGACTGGCCGTTTGCTCCATACCCACCCCAAAACGGAACAGCGCAGCCGGATATTAACGTAGCAATAGCAAGCACTGCTAAGCTTCGAAGACTCTTCACATTCATCATTTTATTTGTTAAATCACGTTTACAAGGGGCATTAATTAAACCCCAATATACTATAAACTCATCGGATTTGAGTATGAAAAGAACAATATTTACGCAACATTTTTTGATTTTACAGTAATAGAACGTCTTATTATCTCTCTTGTTTTTTTGTATTACTCTCCCATTCTGGGTGTATACTTCGTTACCCCTTAATCTATAAAAATACAACAAATAAGGTGTCAAACTGATGACTGAAAAGACAGTAAGCAAATACCTGCTTAACCTTGAGAAACACTTCGCCGCTGACAACCCGGTATTACTGAAAGCATCAAGAGTCTTTCAGGAGCTCGATCAGATTGAATTCGATTTGGGGCTCATCGACATGGATGAAACGACAGCCGGTAAAAGCTCATGGTGGCCCGTAATCAGCTTGATTGGCGGTAATTCAACGGCCAAATCCAGGTTCATTAACAATTATCTGGGTTCGGACAATTTGTTTTCGGGTATTCAAACATCCAGTCATAAATTTACTGTTTTGCTGCATAATAACCAGTCCAATCCGGCAACCTTACCCGGCACCGCACTGGACGTAGACCACCGGTTCCCGTTTTATCAAATCAGCCGTAAAATCGAGCAGCAGCAAGAAGGCGAAGGGGACCGCATTAATTCTTATCTGGAATTAAAAACACTCAATAGCGACCACCTAAAAAGCAAACTTTTCATTGATGCGCCGAACATCAGTGCGGCCCCATCCAATCCGGTTATGTCGTTGTTAGCAAAACATACCATTGAGAACTCAGACCTGGTTTTAGTTTTTACCGATATTTTTGATTCAACATCTCCGTTGGTTGATGAAGTCATAGAAAATATTACGCTCCATCAGGACTCCAATAAATTTGTGTATCTGATCGATAGACCGGCAACAATGCTGGGTTCGACTACAAACAGCGAGATTATCTCTTCATGGCAAAGAAAACTTGCCGGATTGGGGTTAAATACCGGTCAGTTTATTGTCCTGTCCAGCCAGGAAGGCAGCGCCACGCCTCAATCCTCGGCTGACTTTGACTTGATAGATCAGCGCATAGCCAATGTCGGTTATGACCGTACTTATCGTGTATTGAATTCGCTGGAAAAAAACGTTCGTGAAATTAATAACGTGGTCATGCCGGAGATTAAAAAAGCCATCGTGCAATGGAAAGATCGATCAGCTTTTTCCAGCCTGATTGTACTTGGATTTATTGCGACCCTTGCCATTTTTGCCGAAATACAAACCGGCATTCTGGAGCTGTTGATAGACCCGATCATCGGGCCGGCCGTAATCCTTACGCTGGTCGTCGTTATGATACCGCTGCATGTACTTTTTAGTAAGCTTCAGGCGAAATTAACAATAAGCCAGCTTAACGCCCGACAAAAAGAACTTCATTTAATGGAAAATTTAGCCGGTACTTTCGAAAAGAGCCTTACTTTCAGTCGAATGATGTTGCCGATTTCAGAACCTGCCGGCTGGAATAAAAAGACAAAAATCCGCTTGGCTCAGATATCCAATAAAGCCAAGGAACTGGTTCAGTTATTGAATGATAATTTCAGTACCTATGACGGGCAATCCGTAACCGGTCATTCAGCCTCACCCGATTTTAAATAATAATCACATGTCCCACAGTAATTGGCCGCTGCGGTTATAGATAGTTTGCGAAAAACTCTAGGTGACTATGGATGTTTTAAGACAATACTTGCCACTGTGCTGGTTAAAGAATAACCCGCTTGAGCTACCGAGATCAGTCGATTTTTTCAAACAAAATCTGCTGTTCTATTTCGTTGTTGAGTATTTCATGCAAGCCAACATGACCGACGACCCGATAGAGTCGTTTACCGAAGTCAGTATAGAGACATTATTAACGCTTATATTTATAGGCATCATGCTATTCGTTAACAGGACGTTATACGCTTATGTACAAGTAACGACAGCGATTATATTTTGTGCCAATATAGTGGCTGTGTTCGTCGTGCCGGTGTTGATTTGGCTAACCATCAGCGAAGAGCCGTTAAGTTATTATGTTCTGAGCCTGCTTTTGTTTTGGGATTATGCCTTGGTCACTTACATTATCAAGCAAGTTCTATCGATCAATCTTTTTGCCAGTCTTGTTTTGTCTTTGTTTTATTTTACAGCGACTTATTTTGGCGCTTTTGCGTTGGGACAATTGGTGTAAGCGGCAGTTTTTTCAAGCCGGTTCAAAAACAGTCTTATAAGATACATACATCAATGTTGAAACCAGCATATACAAAACAGGTGTTAACAAAGGTATTATTCCGGCACCGATAAATACGGCAGCAAATATAAAAGCCAGCAGCTTATACATTGCCGCCTGGTTTTTGACCGATGCCTCATTACCTCGTTGTCTTGCTTGACTCCATGAATAATCTCTAAAAAGCATTAACGGATAACTAAACCAGTTTGCAAAAGTAGTTAGCATCAGCAAGGTAAACAACAGGGTGATGATGGCCGGTAAATACAGCCAAGCGGCTATTTGGTGCATCGATTTATTGTTCAGGTGTTCTGTCGTCAATTCCCAATAAAAAAAGAAGTAGCCGATTTTATAGAGTTCACCCGAATAAATATTAGCGGCCACCCTAAATACAAACCAGCAAATCACCAGGCTGCCGGCCGCTAATACGGCTAACGGCAGGCTTTTAGTTATCGCTTGGTAAAAGTTCAATGAAGTGCCTGTTGAAGATTTAATGTCGATATATTTGGCAATACCTACACCAACAAATAAACCTGTTACAGCAAGAAAAATACCCAGCGCCAGGGACACCCGTTCGATTCCCAAAAGCAGGCCGATAAACAAGGTGTATCCTGTCCAAAGCAACGGCGCGCGACTGATCAGCACTAACGCCTGCTTAAGCCAATTGCTGAACGTCACGGGTGTCACAAAGAAATTCGCGAAATCCCGACAGCTTTGCGCAGTTCCTTCATAAACGGCACGCTGACTGCGCGTGCTTTTTGAGCGCCTTCCTGCAATTGTTCTTCGATATGTTCAGGCGCTTGCATCAATGCTTCATACCGTTCTCTTGCCGGAATGAGGTGTTCATTAATGTGCTCAAACAATACCTGTTTCATTTCGCCCCAAGCGATGCCTTCTGCGTAACGCTTGCGTATTCCAGCCACTTCGGCCTGAGTAGCAAAAGACTGATAAATGCTGAATAAAGTGCAACCTTCGGGATCTTTGGGTTCGCCCGGCTCCAATGAATTGGTTTTAATCTTGTTAATGAGCTTTCTTAATTTCTTCTCGGACTCGAATAATGGGATGGTGTTGTTATAACTTTTACTCATTTTGCGCCCGTCCAGACCGGCCAATGTTGAGGCATGTTCTTCAATAACCGCTTCCGGCAGCACAAAATGTTCGCCGTAAATGTGATTAAAGCGCCCGGCAATATCCCTGGCCATTTCAATGTGCTGAATCTGGTCCTTGCCTACAGGGACTTTATTGGCATTAAACATCAGCATATCGGCCGCCATTAATATCGGATAGCTGAACAAGCCCATGGTGATGCCTTTATCGGCATCGTTTTCGCCGCCTTGCTCATTTTCGGCAACCGCCGCCTTATAGGCATGCGCCCTGTTCATCAGGCCTTTTGCCGCGACGCAGGTCAACATCCAGGACAGTTCCAAAATTTCAGGCACATCCGACTGCCGATAGAAAACGGCATTTGACGTATCCAGTCCTAAAGCCAGCCATGTTGCGGCAACTTCAAGGCTGGATTGCCTGACCCTTTCCGGTTCCTGGCATTTAATCAACGCATGATAATCGGCCAGAAAATAAAAGGGGACAACATTCTCGTCCTTGCTCGCCGCAATGGCCGGTCTGATAGCGCCGACATAATTGCCCAAATGCGGAGTGCCGGTAGTTGTAATTCCGGTTAAAACGATTACTTTACTCATTTGATGATACTCAGAAGTGTGTTTATTTAAGATGTGAAAGTTGGGCGCCATATTACATAAATTCAGGTTAATATCCAGCGGAATAGCTCAATTGACTACCTTGCTGCAAATCACGCCCCATTATTATGCTTTTTATAGTAAACTTTGTAATTAAGGCTGTGCAGCCCGACCAGCGAATACAACGACTGTGAACTTGACCGGAGAAATAGCATGTTGGAATATGATGAAAAACGTAATTATATTCGAATGGAGATAGACTGTGATGTAACTTACAGACTTGCGGGTTCGGATGAATTACGTCATGGACGCTGTTCATCAATTAGCGGTGCGGGTGTTTCATTCATTGCCGACCGGTTTTTTGATCCGGGCAAGGCTATGGAAATAAACGTTATTCCCAAAAACACAGTCACCCCCTCAATGACCGCTTTTATCGAGGTTATCAGAAGTACCGAACTAGACGACGGTCACTACGAAGTTGCCGCCACGATAAAAAGCATAAAAGGGGACTGAAGCGTTCGCTGCTTATTTAAATTACCGGAACTGCTGAAATTTTATTATGTATACGATTACCAAAGAGGTGTATTTTTGTTACGGACACCGGTTAATGAATCACCCCGGCAAATGCCGCAATTTACACGGACATAGCGTTAAGGCCTCGATTTCTATAGAGCAGGATCAGCTTAACGACCAGGGCATGGTTTGCGATTTTTCCGATATTAGAGACAGCGTTGAAGCGTTTATAGACCAGCATCTTGATCATAATTTTTTGTTACATAAAGATGATCCGATCATACCTATGCTCACGGCAAATAATGAGCGTTTTCTTGCTCTTGACGAACACCCTACTGCAGAAGTCCTGAGTAAGATGATTTACCGGCATCTCAAACAAGCCGGCTTTAACGTCGCCCAAGTGGTGTTATGGGAAACCGCCAGCGCCCATGCTTGTTACCGGGAAAACTGACAACGGTCATGAATTTTGTAAATCCGGTCAACAAGTCCATCTGTCTTGAACAAGTCTGTGAATCGAATTATCAAAAATTGCTGAAATTAATTCCGGACTTAATGGCATTTAAAGAAACGGCCATTGGTCTTGCCCCCCATCACACTACATTGCATCTTGAAATCCTTGAGCGTACGCCGTACACCATGACTGTGGAACTTAGCCATTGCTTTAATAAAAATAAGGAAGAGTTCCTGGCGCCTGCCGTAAGGATAAGGATTTACCTGGATGCACAGTTGGCCGAGGTATTAAGCGATCATGCTCGTGCCGGTGTGGCGCAAGTTTTTAAAGACCCCGGATTAAGCCGTGAAATCATGAATTACAAATGGCGATTAAATTATTTTTTACAAAAATGGCTCGATCACTGTTTAAAGAAAGGTTATTTATTCAGCTCTATTGCTGAAGCGGTAGCTTAATCCGTTGTAATTTCTCCGCTGTTTTATTCATCATGAAGGATGCGTTTTATTAACACCCTATCCTTTTGCTAAGTCTTTTCGATGCGGAAAAAATCGTCCACACTCAGCCTGTTTAACTTATTGTTAGGGCTTTTCCGCTTAAGCCGCAAGCATCCTGTTTTGTTGCTGATGATGCTCGGCCTGGGTTTAGGCGACTACGGCTATGAAGTTAAAATTGCTCGTCCGGCACTGCTTTATCAAGGCGTGCCGCAAGCGCGTAATGCGAAGAACATCGATACCTGGTTTCGCGTATTACGCAACCATGGCTTTATTCTGGGTTATTCGGATTTGCGCGGTAATCCGTTATGGGTAGAGTACGCACTGCTTCCTAATGTAGAAAATACGCCGTCGATAAAACGCCCCAACCGCTTTGAAACCGATTGGCGCAGCATCAATCGCGTCAGTCACGAAAGTTACCAAAAAAGCGGATACGATCGCGGGCACATGGCGCCCAATTATGCAATGAGCCATCTTTACGGCAGGGATGGCCAGGCGGACAGTTTCTTAATGACCAATATCACGCCGCAAAAAGCCAACCTTAACCAAAAAATATGGCAGCGGTTGGAGGAGATGGAGATAAAGCATTTCGCCAAGCTATTCGGCAAAGTGTGGGTGATTACCGGGCCGGTTTTTAACGGCACGGTCGAACGCTTAAGCTCGGATTGGATGGTGGAAATACCGGATGCGTTTTACAAAATATACCTGTCGGAAGCTGCGCCAAACAAAGCGCCGGTTGCTCTGGCTTTTTTAATTCCGCAAACGGTGAACGGCAAAGAGCCGTTGGCGCAGTTCGTGACCAGTATCGACAGCATCGAAGCACAAACCGGTCTTGATTTTTTTGCCGAGCTGGATGATCGCGTCGAAGCGCATGTGGAAGCTGATATAGAGCCATTGCCTTGGGGGGTACATCGATGAATAACGGTTTTTGCTACCCTCGCATTAGATAATGTCTTCTGATTAACATTGACTTTTTAAATTGATGTTACGCAGGCGCATGATAAAAAAGCGTCGTCCACGAAAGGCACAAAAAACTCGAAAAGAAACGCTTCCAAGAACGCCCCGCCGGTTCAGAACTTTGCGGTTAGACCTCCCAGGTTTTTAAAACCTGGGAGGTCTGCCGGATTGGTTGGTTTTCCGCCTTTCGTGTCGCCTCGGCAATTGCTCCTGCATTACTCTACTACACGCCATCCATGGCGTTATACTTTTGGTTTTCGTGGTCAGTGCGTAACATCGATTAGTAAGTCAACGACATACCCACAAATACCGAACGCCCCATACCAGGAAGGTTACGATTGTTGGTATAGCCGGGATCCGGGAAAGTAATACTCATTGCATAATAATCGCCTGCATTGACTCCGGCTAATGGATGGTAATACTGCTTGTCCAGGATATTATCCAGGCCCACATCTATGCTTAAGTTTTTCCATTGATAGCCGGTTTTAGCGTTTAAAAGCACATACGAAGGCGTGCGCAATTCATTTCGCAGTTTTTGTACATCGGATTTGGCATCGACAAACTGCATTTCAAATGAATTTTTCCAGCCGTCCAGTTTATGATCCAAACTCAATTTGGCGTTGAAAGGCATCATGTGATATAGGTTGCCGCCATCCATGCGTTCACCTCGTACATAACCCATCGTAGTATGCGTTCCGAATTGCCCGAAGGTCGGATGTTTGAATAAATCGGCTCTAGCGCTCAAGTCCATACCCCAAAGACGGGCGTCATGATTGGCATAATTAAGAAACAAGAATCCGTTAGTTGGCTGAGCTCTAAAGCTTGATGGGGCGGCGGTACCACAGACAGGATTGGAACTGCCGCAGCGGTCGGCATCGATAAAATTCTCAACATAACTAAAGTACGGGGTCGCTTTGATTTCCCAATCGTTATTTTCAGCTTCATGAAATGCCGCGGTAAAGCTGATGTTGTGTGCGGTCTCTGGTTTCAAATTAGGATTGCCGACATAACCGTTGCCGTCGCCTAATGAACCTATCATGCTCATTTGCATTGAACCGGTACTCCATGGATACAACTCATAAATACTCGGTGCCCGATTTTTACGGGCGTAGCCGAATTCATATTGACTGATTTTATTAGGTGTAAATTGCATTAAAGCGGTTACATCGAAGGTATCGTAGTCGCGCGAACGATCTTGGCCATTGAATCGGGTGGCTTCCGCAAACTGGTTTGTCCAGGCATCGCGCACGTTTTGATTGAACCATAAGGCCCTGTCGGCAGCGGACACATTGGGATTGAAATATGGCTTCACTACGCCGGCCCCGGTCATGGTGCGATCGTAGCGCACGCCTAATGTCGATTTTAATTCAGGCGTCCAATCGGCATTCCATTCTGCAAAAGTCCCCAACCGATCTCTGGTGGCATTATTCAAATTAATGAATGCATAAGGCCACATTCCTCCATATTGGTTGACGCTGGTTTGCCCACCATTGACCGGATCCCACCACTCATCCAATTCATTGGCATGGAATTCGTTACCGATTCTGAACGTATCCCGTTTTCCATAAGGAATTTCCGCTTGAACCTTGTAACCCAGGTTGCGCCCTCTGACATCCATCGGCATTAGCGCATGGGAAGTGCCTGGCGGTTGCGGGAAAAGTTTGTCATAGCCGATGTCCATGTGGTGCTTAGTGTTTTCCAGATACAGCGTGCTTTCGAGATTACCCCAGTCGTAAGAGCCTTTGTAATGCACATTACCAAAAATACTGTCATTCAGGGTCATGTCCATGCGTTGGGTAGGAAAGCCTTGGAAAGGAATATGCTGTTGCCCGCCTTTGATTTCTAATAAATGGTTATCCAATTTAAATGACAATGCTAGCGCATGATTTTGGCTTTCATAAGCGGTCGATTCGACAACTCGACCATTGCCGCTACGGTAATTCCTGCTTCCACTGTGCGAACCGGTGTAATCCAGGCGCACATTTTGATTCGCTATGCCCGCGGCAATATTGCCGCCAAAGGCATCGCCATTGCTGCGATAAAACGTCGAGGCCTTGCCGTTAATCAAAATATCTTTGCCGGGTTCGGCGAATACCGGTTCCGGCGATTGCACGGAAATCGTGCCGCCAATGCTGTCGCCACCCATGCTGACGGGAGTCACGCCTTGCATGATGATAATTTTTCCGACATGGGTGCGATCAATGTACGACAACGCCGGATTCATGTGGTTAGCGCAAGCCGAGGTAATGGTCATGCCATTAATATCGATTTTTATCCTCTCATCGTTTAAACCATGAATAATCGGTAATGCCGACACACCGCCACCGGCTTGCAAGCTTAAGCCGGGAGCATCTTCCAGCAATTTAGCGGTATCTTGAATTTGTGCCTGGCGCCCATTAAAGTCTTGATCTGTAATTTCGGTTGTACTTAAGCCAATTGGTGCTTTCTTTTCCCCTATGATTGTCATGGTCGGTAACATCGCGACATGACTCCCGGTATCCGCAATTTTAATTGCAAACGAATTGTCGGCCGTGTATGTATAGATCAGTCCGCTGCCTAACAGCAATTTTTGCAACGCTTCGCGAGGGCTATATTGGCCTTTCAGTACCGTACTGTTTTTTCCGGCGACCTGATTTTCCGAAAAAAACACGGTCACACCTGCTTGATCCGCCAGTTTTTGCAACGCACTGTGCAGTGACTGGGCTGGAATATCGTAAGACTGTGCTGCCTCATCCGCTACCGCGCTGCCTATGCTTGCGCACAATACCGCAGTCAGCAGCGCTCTGTTCATATGCTTCATTCAAAATCCCCTTTGTTTTAAAAATGTTCAATAATTAAAACGAAGAGCTAAGAAAAAGCCGCCATAGCGAAACACAATTTTTTTGATGAGAGGTTAAGAATCACCGAATTTGCCATGATAAATCCCAACGTCCGGTTTTTTAAAGCCGTGCATGAGACAGCCAGCGATTTGCACTGCCTGGGCTTTATCGATAGACGCAAAACGTGTAAGTTCGATGTGTTTATTTGTATCCGGTACCGGATCATGGCAGCAAAAAAAACGGGGATTACCTCCTCACCTTCGTTGAGTCAAGCAGTGCCGAGGGCTGTGTTGAATGCCGGTCTGTTAACGGCTGGTAAATGGGAAAGCGGTGGGCGGCAGTCTTTCGTTAAAGCAACGCTATCTTTTGGATCGAAAAGGTATGGAAGTCGTGCTTTAGCTGAATTTCGCAAGGCCAGCTTTCAGTACTCGCAAAGAGCTAGCGCGTTACCGCTTGGCTAGTACGATTCCCCCATTTCTTGAATGTTGAACGGTCAGGTTTAGGCTGTTGGCGATGGTGGCGAGATTGCCTTCCAGGCGCTCGATGAAAAACGTGCCGCTGACTTTGTTGCCAGCCAGTTTGGGATCGGCCAAATGCAGTTGAACGTTGTGGTAGCGGCCGATTTCCGCCAGTACATCTTGGAGTCGACGGTTGTCGAAAATGAGTTTGCCGCGCCGCCAAGCGGTGATATTGCCAATGCTGAATTTGGGCGGCAAGGCTATAAAATCGCCGTTTTGGTCGTAGGCAACGGTTTGCGAGGCGACCAGTTCGCGGTTCTGTTTAGCCTCGACGCGGACGCTGCCTTCCTGTACGGCAACGACCACTTGCTGTGGTTGGCGGTAAACGTCAAATTCGGTGCCGGTGTCTATAGTGCGCCCGGCGCCGGCGCTAACCACAAAGGGTCGTTCGGCATTGTGAGCCACTCTGAAGAACACTTCGCCTTTCACGACTTCTACCGAGCGCTGCCAGCGATTGATGCGGACGTTGACCTCGGTATCGGTATTCATTTCCAGATTGGAGCCATCGGCCAGCGTGACGGTTTCGCTGCCTCCGCGTGCGACGGAATAACGGGTATTGCTGCCGTACCAGCCGTCGGATGAAAAAGTGGCGACGCCCAGGATCAGCAGGATTGAGGCGGCTGTCGCTAACATTGCCCAGCGCTGGACAGCGGTTTTTTGTTTATCGGGACGATAGCGCAGGGCTTCGCTCCGGCTGGCTGTGTCTGTTTGCGCAATGTGTTCCAGCCAGTTCATACGGCGGGCAATTTCGGTATAGGCTGCCTGATGCGCCGTACTTTGTTGTATCCATCTATCGAAATTTCTCCGGTCTGCCGCCGTGCAATTTTCCGCGCTTAGGCGTATCAGCCATTCAATGGCTTCATCCTTGAGTGTTTCGGCATTAACGGTTGCAGCAGGTGTGATCATGGTGTCGGCGTTTGTCCAGTTATCGAATGAAAGTATTATTGAATATAACGGACGGCAGGGAAAGTTCCGCCGATTATTTTGATCTAATTGAGCCGGCCGATCATTATTCATTAAAACTGCGGTGCTTGAGCAGATGGCGTAGCGCGGCGGCGAGATAACGTTCGGAATTGCGAACCGATATGCCGAGACGCTTGGCCACTTCGGCGTGTGATAGCCCTTCGATGCGGTTGAGGAGGAAGGCATTGCGGGTGACCTCCGGAAGTTCCTGAAGCATGTCGCGAAGCATATCCAGTTCCTGTTGTTGGCTTAGGTGCAGTTCTGGAGAAGGCGCTGGAGCCTTGACAATTTGGGCGTCAATTTCGACGTCCGGCGTTGACTGTTGGTAGCGTGCCTCCAGCACTTGCCGACGGTGGAAGTCGACGGTCAGATTCGATGTGGTTCGGTAAAGAAAGGCACGGTGATTCCCAATGGATTCGAGATTGGGATGCTGCATTAGGCGTAAATACGCCTCTTGGACCAAATCTTCCGCCGCATGACCGGCACGCTGACTAGCGAAGAACAGCAGCTCCTTGCTGTGTCGGCGAAACAATATATCCATTAAGCCATTGATGCTCATGTTGGTAAATTTTAGAAATAGACGTATTGAATATTTCGGTAAATCAAAACGTGGTTGATTTGAGTTTGATGGTGCCCGAAATGCCTCTTATTTTTTGCCATTAAGTCTTGTTGCCGGATTCGGGTTTCAAGGCCTTAATCGCAATTAAGGCTTAAAATTACAGCAAAATATGAGCCATTGTTATTTTTACTTATTAAATAACTGCTTGTAATTAACGCTAAAATTTCTTCAGGTTATTGATATATCAATAAATAAATTAAGGCGAAGAATTTGCTTGCGGCTACCGGCGCCGATGAAATTGGCTGGGAAAAGCGATAGAAGGCTGTAGAGAAATAAGTGAAAGCACGTATTTTTATTTGTAAATAGTGTCATATGCCACAGTTACATTATTCATACGGCTTTATCTCAAGACTACGCCTTCCTCGATGGGAAGCGTGAATTTTCCGGATCATTTACTGTCCGTTGAGCGTGATTATTGGGCGTTGAGCAGCTATCGAACCACAAGGATCCGCTCTTCTTATCAAGATAAGGCGCTGGTACTTTGCGGCATTTGAAATAATCAATAGCATTCAAGGCGAAATGTAGCCTTGTTTTCGCTTATGGACAGTTATCTACGGAATCCATATAAACGCGCAATAGTAAACATTTGTTGATCTGGCTCAATTTATTTACTCCACATTTTGTTTAAATACTCACGCGCTGAATACAAAGCGAATGTTGTCCTTAATCAATTAGATGGAGAATTACTATGAGTGAAGCACAAGAAAAAGATAATTTCTGGATTTATGTAATCGGTCTTGTTTTAGCCGTAGTTGCTACTGTAGTTATTATAAAAGGCAGTGAACACGATAAGTATGAGTCGACGGCAAAAGCAATTGCTGAAGACGCCTCTAATTCAGCCTATAGAAACTAAAAAGACTTCCTTCCTCTTAGTCATTGTTTTTGTTTTACCGCATATAGTCCAACTTAAAGCCTACCTGAGTTGGGCTATATACGGCAGTTTATTGAATCCTCGCAAGCCTGGGTTGTTTAGCTATTAAGTTGCATAGAAGCTAAACAGCCCTTTTTTATCTGTTATTTTCAATTGTTTGGATTTAACTTCTATCAGTTTTCGTGCTTGAAAGAGATGTATGATCCGGCTAACCGTTTCATGTGCGATTCCCAGATAATTTCCTATTTCTTCCCGTGACATGCTCAAGCGAAATTCCAGCTCGGAATAGCCACGAAGACTCAGGCGATCTGAAATATGCAGAATGAAGCAAGCCACGCGCTCTTCAGCCGATCGGCGGCTTAGCATCATCTTTTGTACCTGAGCGTCAAATTGGTTGCAGGATCTTTGCAGCAATACTTGGCTTAAACCGGGGGTATTGATGGCTAATATTTCTATTTTATAGGCGGGTAAATGGCAATAATTCACCGTCTCTAATGCGATGGCAGTACAGTTATGAACTTGTGACGACAAGCCATCAAATCCAAGCAATTCTCCAGGCAGAATAAAATCAACGACCAGTTCATTTCCATTTTGGTCAAAACTCAGTAATTTGGCGCTGCCGGAACGTAAGGCAATTATGCCCCTGAATGGGCTGCCGGCATGGTATATCGCTTCACCCTTTTGACGTATATTGTTCCGGTTGACCAATAATGCGAGTTCACCCACTTCCGACCGGGGCAGTCCTTTTGGAATGCACAAATTATCCAAGTTACAGTTTGCGCAAGTGACTGCTGTTTTGGTTGTCGATAAAGTGGACGTTGCTGAATTGACCATTATTTTGAAAATGAAAAAGCGAGTGTTGAGATAAAAATGAATTAATTAAAAACTTAACTGGGGCAAATGCATCCGCATGCACTTCCTAATGACCCAGTTAGCAAAGGTTTCATTGTCTCATTTAAAGGCGTATAAATTAAGTGGTATTTCTCTTGTTGATACGTGCATCGTTGATATTCTAACTTCCGGCCCAAGACGATTATTTTTTCTTTAGTGCGGCTTCAATCCGCTTACTTAACGTTTTCAAAATCTTGATACGCGCAAAGTTCTTGTCGTTGGCTTCTACCAGCGTCCACGGCGCAATTTCAGTACTGGTGCGATCAACCATATCGCATATCGCGTGTTCATATTCATCCCATTTATTGCGATTGCGCCAGTCTTCTTCGGTAATCTTGAAGCGTTTAAAACCGATTTTTTCGCGTTCATTAAAGCGTTTGAGCTGTTCTTCTTTGCTGATAGCGAGCCAGAATTTGACGACCACAATATTATGACGCACCAACTGCGCTTCAAAGTCGTTGATCTCGCTGTAAGCGCGCATCCAATCCGTTTTTGAGCAGAAACCTTCAACGCGTTCGACCAAAACGCGGCCATACCAGGAACGGTCGAAAATCGTCACTCGTCCGCGTCGCGGAATGTGCCGCCAAAAGCGCCACAAATAAGGCTGGGCACGTTCTTCTTCGGTAGGCGCGGCAACCGGAATAATATTGTACCAGCGGGCATCCAGGGCACTAGTGATGCGGCGAATTGCTCCACCTTTGCCGGCGGCATCGTTGCCTTCGAATATGGCTATTACGGTGATGTCTTTAAACTTGTCTTCGCGGGTCAGTAAAGCAAGCTTGCCCTGATATTTTTCCAGTTCAGCCTTAAATTTTTTCTTGTCGATTTTCTGGCTAAGGTCCAGCGTCTTCAGAATATCGAGTTGGTCAATCGAGGGTAACGGAGGTGGAGGGGCATGAACCTCCGTTGTTCTGGTCTCGCCATCATCCAGACGCTTGCGGATAGCTTCAAGAATGACTTTGCCCACGGTCAGGCTACGGTAATTCGGGTCGTAACCTTCGACGATGGTCCACGGAGCCTCGGCGGTGCTGGTGTGCCGTATCACGCTTTCATGCACGACTCGAAATTTGTCATATTGTTTGAAATGTTTCCAGTCACGCTGGGTCACGCGCCAGCGGGTTTTCGGGTTTTCCTCAAGCAGTTTCAGGCGTTGTTCCTGCTTATCTTTGGATAAATGCATCCAGAATTTGAGAATCAGCGCACCTTCGTCGGTCAGCATTCTTTCCAGGCGTTTGGCGCGTTCCATGCTTTGGTCAAGCTCAGCCGGATTGGTCTTGCCGGTTACACGGTTGAGAATAGGCCAGGTATACCAGGAGCCGAGAAACACGCCTATCTTGCCTTTGGGAGGCAGCTCGCGCCAGAACCGCCACATCATCGGGCGATCAAGTTCCTCATCCGAGGGCTCTCCCATACCATGGGTTTGAATAAAACGCGGATCCATCCATTCATTGAGCACATTGACGGTTTCGCCGCGTCCCGCCCCATCCAGGCCGCCAATCAAAATAATAACCGGAAATGTGGATGATTTTGCCAAATCCATTTGTGCGTCCAGCAGCGCCTCGCGCAGCTTAGGCACTTCTATATCATAGATGGCTTTGTCTATTTTGTGTCCAAGTTCTGCCGATTCAAACATGACGATCTCCCTGAGGGTTTCTGAAAATAGAAATATTAAGATTATAGAGGGTATCTGTCAGATTTGTCGGCGCTAAAAGCTACTCTTTGTGGTTATATTTTCATCTTTATGCCGGTTTATTGTCTCGATGGCAAGGAATCAACAGTTCCAACAAAGGTCAAATCAAAACCGGTTCAGATCCTCGATAATATTTATTCAATCAATTAAACCCTTTATAATGGTCGGATTTTATAGGGACTATAAGGCATGTACCCATTCTATGACTAATTTGAATAACGCGCTTTTAACACGGTTGGATCAACTGAACGCAAACGGTCATCAGCATCTGCTTTGCGGGGGACTTAAAGGAATTGAGAAAGAAAGCCTGCGCATATCCACCAGAAACGGATTCATTGCCCAAACTCCTCATCCCAAAGCATTAGGCTCTGCATTGACGCATCCGTATATCACCACGGATTATTCTGAAGCGCTGATCGAATTGATCACCCCGCCGTTTGCCGATGTAAAAGACTCGCTCGACTATTTGCATGACATTCACCGCTTTGTTTATCAGCATCTGGACAATGAAGTTTTACTGGGTGCAAGTATGCCCTGCGGTATTGATGGCGATGAAAGCATCCCCATTGCCGAATACGGGTCATCCAACATAGGTCGGATGAAGCATGTTTACCGGCACGGATTATGGCATCGTTACGGCAGAACCATGCAGTCTATTGCCGGAATTCATTTTAATTATTCGGTGCCTGAAACACTCTGGCCTGTTTTGCACAAAGAAAAACACAGCCAGCTGAATCTGGAACAGTTTACTGCCGAAGCTTATTTCGGTTTAATCAGGAATTTCCAGCGTATGGGCTGGTTAATTCTGTATTTATTCGGCGCATCGCCGGCCATCTGTAAAACTTTCTTCAGTAGCCGTCCGGCATTGGTGACGCAATTTGAAACGTTTGACAATGGTACGCTTTATCATCCCTATGCGACTTCGCTCCGTATGAGCGATATCGGCTACAAGAGTAAAAACCAGGCTAGCTTGAAAATTGATTACAATTCTATAGCCGGCTACGTCAGTAGTCTGAGTGCGGCCATTAATACGCCTTATCCTGAGTACGAAAAAATCGGTACGCTGGTCGATGGTGAATACCGTCAACTGAACGGTAATATTTTGCAGATTGAAAATGAGTTCTACAGCACTATGCGGCCCAAACAAATTGCCCAGTCCGGAGAAAAACCGACACTGGCGCTTAAACGCCGCGGGGTTCGTTATGTAGAAATGCGCTCACTGGATCTGGACTTGTTTAATCCTATCGGCATTGATGAAGATAAGGCCCGTTTTATTGAAGCGTTGCTGCTGACTTGCCTGTTGCAGGACAGTCCGAAAACCTCGGATCAGGAGCAGCAGGTTAATAACACCAATCAATTGGCTGTTGCCAATTGCGGTAGAAAACCCGGGCTGGAGCTCAATAAAAACAATCAAAAAATGCTTCTAAAGGATTGGGCGGCTGAAATTCTTGAATCCATGCAACCGGTGTGTGCAATTCTTGATCAAGATGATGCTGAAAAACGCTACAGTTCCGCTTTGGAAAAACAGCAGTTACTCGTCGAAAACCCTGATTTAACCGCATCTGCGCGAATATTGGAACAGATGACGCAGCTTCGACAACCGTTTTCACGTCTCGCATTAAATACTTCTATCGAACATGGACAGTATTTTAAGTCCAATAAACTGGATGAGGTCAAGACACAGCAGTTCAATGAAATGGCGGCGCTATCTCATGACAAACAGCTGGAACTCGAAAATAAGAAGCAAATGCCTTTTGACGACTTTTTGAAGCAGTATTTTTTGCAAGCTTGACTTAACACTTTGGAGTCATTCATTAAGTTGATAGTTGCGGACGAGTAAGCTTGTCCCCATATAGATGATTAACTAAGCGTGACACAAGCGCAGTAACAGGGACAACATATTATGACTACATTCGATATAGAACAACTGCAAACAGAACTGGAAAATAAAAATCCACGCATCATATTGAAAAAAGCGCTGGAGCTATTCGACAATATTGCCATTTCATTCAGCGGTGCGGAAGATGTGGTATTGATCGACATGGCTTTAGCTATCAGAAAAGACATACAGGTCTTTTCTTTGGATACCGGACGATTACATCCTGAAACGTATCGGTTTATAGAAAAAGTCAGAAAACATTACCAAATCGATATTGAATTATTGACGCCGGATCGGGATGTACTGGACAGCTTCGTCAAAAAGAAAGGCTTGTTCAGTTTCTATGAAGACGGACATCAGGAATGTTGCGGCATTCGAAAAGTTGAACCGTTAAAGCGCAAACTGGCTCATTTAGACGCCTGGATTACCGGTCAACGCAAGGATCAAAGTCTGGAAACCCGGCAAGATATTCCTGGAGTGCAGATAGACACGGCATTTTCCAGTGCTGAGCATCAACTGGTTAAATTTAATCCCTTGCTTAACTGGAGTTCTGCGCAAGTCTGGGATTATATTGAAGCTTACCAGGTGCCTTATAATGAATTGCATGAAAAAGGCTTTATCAGTATAGGCTGCGAACCCTGCACCCGCGCCGTGCTACCCAATCAACATGAAAGATCAGGTCGTTGGTGGTGGGAATCGGGGGCAAAGAAAGAATGCGGATTACATGCGGGGAATCTGAAAAAGTAAAGGTAGGTGAGGGATAGTATTCCACGATTATCCAAAGCGGAGCCAGTCCAGAGCTGTCATGCGCAAGTTATATCATTTATCGTTTTGTCGAAAATGCGAGCACTACGCCGGAGAAACAAGTATCAAAGAAATTGGTCTAATGCGGGACTGGTTTGTTGATCGTATTGTAAAACCGGATATGAAAATGAAAGGGGTCATGGATAATAAAGCATAACCCGTGACTTTCATTTCAAATGGATTATCTGTCCAGATCCTCATTCAGATATAAATCTTCAATCAGCTTTCTTTCTTCCTGCGTCAGTAAAACCTGAGAATATTTCTTTTTGGAACGGAGTTGTTCGGAAAGTGCTTGTTGCCGACGATCAATTGCACGCCTTTCATTGCTGCGTCTGCTCATATCGCGACGATTCGATTTTGGCCAAGCCAGATAATGTTTTTTTATATTTTCCACCCACTCCGGCGACCCGAATGGATAGGGAACTTTGCGCCTGTCGTCTACGCGCCTTGTCATTGATGACCTGCGCAATTTGCGTCGAAAATCATAGAGGTTCATGTTTCGTGTCCTCACGACGGTTTATTGATTAGTTGTTTAAGGCAATGAGCATAAAATATTATCTTGTCTTTAATGGGGGGCAGTCTATAAGTGTTTATACTTAAAAACGGCCCAGATACGCTGATGATCTTAGATATGAGTTTTGCATCTATGTCCAAGTTCTTAAACTATTTTAATAGTGGAGAATCGGTTCAGAAATAATAGCTCCTCATTGGGAATTCAGGCGGCATATAAAACCGGATTTACCGCCGCCAGCGACTTATCATTAAAGCAGTAAATAATGAAAAGCCATAAGCGGCAAACTGTCGTTATTGCCCGTCGTCGAATTCCGTTGGCGATGAGACCGATATTTGCTCTGCTTCGGTAATTGCTTCTTGTGAAGCAGCATCTTCAGTATTCTCCACCCATATCATTGTTTCCGATTTGTTCATATCGGCAACCCAGTCGCGCCAGATTGAGATCAGCACCGCCATTAGCGTAGGCCCTAAAAATAAGCCTAGTAAACCGAAGTTTTCCAGGCCGCCAAAAATGCCGAGCAACGTCCAGATGAACGGCAGTTTAACGGCGCCGCCGATCAATCTGGGTCTTACATAATTGTCAGCCAACAGAATAACGACTACGCCGAACACAAACAGCGAACTTCCCGCTGCCATGTGGCCTTCGGCAATCAGCACCAGTGCACAGGCACCGAAAATCAGTTTGGCCGCGAATGGAATCATCGCAAAAACCCCGGTTAATGCGCCCAACATGGCCGGATGACTTAATCCAGCAAACGCATAGCCCACGCCAAGCAGCAAACCTTCGCCTAGTCCGACCAGCACCAGACCGTTGACGGTGGCGCGTACTGCGGCTGTAGCGTGAATGGCGTAACGGACGCCGATTTCGCCAAACAGCTTTCGGTTGCTCGCAAGCACATATTGGCTCAGGCGCGAGCCGTGTTGATAAACAAAAAACAGTACCAGCAGTGTCAGCAAAAAACCGAAGAAACGGTGCAAAAGTTGGCTGGCGAAGTCCTTGGTGTAAGTGATAGCGCCTCCCGTGCCCAACCAATGTAATGATTCATTGGCTACGACCGGATCGCCCAAGGCTTTTACCCAGGTATCTTTTGCCCAGTGACCTATCATGGGTATAGTTTCCAGCCAGGCAGGCGGCGGTATGCCAATTTGTTGCGCTTCGGCCAGTATCTGTCCGAGTGATTGCGCCTCATCCAGCAATCGGCTTAAGCCATAACCTAAAGGTACAAGAATAAGCGCGCCGATCAGCAACGTCAGCAGCAAAGCTCCCCAAGTGACTTTACCGTGCAATTTGCTGGAGGCCAGCAGGTGTTGATAAATCGGCCACGTGGTGATGGCAAGCACTACAGCCCAAACCAGCAAAGCCAGAAAGCTGTGTAAAACCCAACTACCCAATAGCAATAAAATAAAACCGCCGATAAGACGTGCTTTGACTTCCATATTATTTGTCATCATTTATAGTTCGGTTGACTGCATGGATGCAGAGGTAGGGCAATGCAGCCGCAATTGCCGAGGCTTAAATAAAGAATTCGCCTATGGCGAAATCCAGGTGTTGCGTAGGCCGGGTTAGTGATAGCGTAACTCACATCCGCGTAAATACGTTGGTTAGGTTACCGCCTAATCAACCTGTGCAGCTATCTGACGACCTTCGCAAAGCGCGGTAATCAAGATATAAAGCAGCATTAATGCACTGGCTAATAGCCCCGGCTGCCAAGCGACAGCCGTCAGCAATTGTCCGTGAGCAAAATACAAGCCGATGCCAAGCCCGATATAACCGATTACGCGTTTGACATCGTAATTCACCGGATAATATTTTTGCCCCAACAGATACGAGACGATAGCCATGCTGCCGTAACAGGCCAGCGTCGCCCAGGCAGAGCCCACATAACCGAGCAGCGGTATCCACCAGACATTAAGTACGATAGTCAGCGCCGCTCCGGCTAAAGATACGAATGCGCCCATCAAGGTACGGTCGGTTAATTTATACCAGATGGACAGGTTAATATAAATACCCAGGCATAGATTAGCCAGCAACAGAATAGGAACGACTTCAAGACCGGCGCGGAACTCGTCGCCGACAAAGTATTTAAAGAAATCGATAAATAAGGTTACCAGCAGAAAGATGAAGACGCAGAAAATGACAAAAAACTTGAGCACCACCGCGTAAACTTGGCGGGCGTCGCTTTTACCTGCGTAAGCGAAGAAAAACGGCTCGGCCGCATAACGGAAAGCCTGAATAAACAACGACATCAAAATCGACAATTTGTAACAGGCGCTATAAATGCCCAGCATTTTCATATTGGTCTGCCAGTCGTAAGGCAGCAAGTATTTTAGCAGGGCACGGTCGAGCATTTCGTTGATAATCCCGGCGAAACCTATGACCATCATCGGTAATGAATAGCGAACCATGCGGCCGAATAATGCCCGGTCAAATCCCCAGGCAAGGCCCGATAACTGTGGCGCAAGCAACACAAACTTAAAGCTGCTGGCCATTAAGTTGGCGATAAAAATATAACCTATGCCGATGGCGGGATTGTAGATCGGTGCTATCCATGACTTGGGGTTTTCTGCGTAGACCTTGGGGCAATAGATGATAAAAAACAAGCTTAGCAGCACGGTTACCAGTATTTCGAATATCTTAATGCCGGCGAAGCTGAAGGCCCGGTTTTCCGCCCGCAGCCGGGCAAACGGAATGGCGGCAATAGCATCCAGGATTAAAATCAGGCTAAAGCACAATACATATTCCGGGTGATCGGCGTAGTTCAGCGCCGCCGAAAGCTGTGTGTTGATCAACAATATCAGCGTAAAAAAGCCCAGATTGACCAGTACCACAAATATCAGCGCTGTGGAATAAGCGAGATCCGGGCCTGTGCGCTCCTTATCGCGAAACCGAAAATAGCCGGTTTCAAACCCGAACAACAGCAATACGGAAAAAAATCCGGCGTAGGCATAAAATTCCGACACCACCCCATATTCCGCCGCAGTGAAGTAATAGGTGTACAGCGGTACCAATAGATAATTGAGGAATCGGCCGAAAATACTGCTGAGGCCGTAGATCGCAGTCTGGGATGCAAGTTTCTTTATAATGCTCATGACATGAAATTATACATGAACCGGGCAAAATGGCGGCGTTTATGGGATGAGGTGCAAGACGCTTAGCGTCTAGGGATAATCGATAATGGATGGCTGAAATAGCCTGTAACAGGTTGCGTTATTTTGACTCAGTCTTTATTCCGGGCATAAAACCACATCTGATAAATACTGAGCAAAATTTGCATTCCCATCGAAATCCCCATTAACGCACCGCTGGCAACAACCACATAGGCGAATGAAGGAATGGATTTGGTAATAAACCATGACAGGACGTCCAGTAGCATCGCAGCAAAAGGGATGACGACTGCAACTCTTTTTACGATGACATTGATATCGCAGAGCAGGAAGATTTTACCGATAAAAAATAGAATAAATGCAATACCGAATAAATGGATATGAGAAACCCTGACTAAATGGGGGTACGATGCACCGCCGGTATGAGCCACTTCGGATACGCCTGCATAATTGGTTAAATCGGGTAGGGAAGGATTGATAGCCGGTGTATGGCACTTAATGCAGTCACGGTCCAATATCGGGGCAACTTTTTGGTCATAGTCAGGTTCATCGGCACCGTCTTGTATCCATTTTAAAATGACTTCCTTATCGTTTTTATATTTAAGATTAGGTTCCATGATGCCGTTAATGGCGGAGCCTAAACGTGTCTGATCGTTTGATCCGTGATAATTAATTGTTACATCGGCAATAGATAGGCCCGCGACACCGTCGCGACCTTGATGGGTGTAATAAAGATTACCCAGAGCGACCAGATAGCCGAGTCCTATTGTTAACAAAAATACGGTATTTAAAATTCTTTCACTGACTGATATGTCGCGAAAGCGGGTATAAGATTCGGACATGAATTTTTTAAAATAGTAGCTGTGAGAAATATGGTATGGGCTGATTGCAGGATAAATAACGTCCGATAATCATATTAATTGTAACGTTGCAATTATTTGATGTAAAAAGTTTAATGAAGAGTAAGAGGAAGCGTTGCCAAATTGACAAGCTCCCTTTCAATTACCATTGTTGCTCGCGAGTGGTTATAATAACCGACCATACGCAATGTTGATCACAGGAGCGGGTTTTTTAACCCCAAGTTTTCCTCGACATATCGCTACGCCGCCAGACTTTCTGCATAATCTAAACGGATGTGAATACAATAAATGGAGATCAATACAGATATTGCATAGCGCTGGCGGCATGTAGAAGAGCACCGACAGTAGGCGCTACAATGCTAACCGAAAAAGAGATGTAATTATTTTGATGTTAATACTGAGGGCGGAATGCTTGAGTCATCCGGTAATGAAAAAGCCGGGAGTTTGTTTTGAGGCTAATGTCCGATAATGAAAATGCATAAACGAGCGCTTTCACGGATACTGCTTCTTTATATTTTGGCTGGGTGTACCGTCATTGGGATAGCGCTTGCCACTCTGGTAAAAAAAGAGGTACAGACCTCTAAATATCAGGCGCGTTACCTGTCGGAAATAAGCAAGCAATTAAGCTCCGAACTCAAGCCGGGGCATAGTTCGGCGATACGTTACCCGGATCACGGCCCTTACGATCAGCGCCTGGGCTACACGCTGTTGTCGGACGAAATTGCACGTCTTGAAAAGTCAGGTTATAACGTTACCACGCAGGCGTCTATTTCGCCGATGATGAGCCGGTTAGTCGATGATTACGGCTTGTTTCCCATCTATCAAGAGAAAACCCGAACCGGCCTTCGCATCGTCGATCAAGCCGATCAAACTATATTCAGCGCTGTTTATCCCACCCACGGTTATCCCGATTTCAATGCGATCCCACCGCTGGTGTTGAACACTTTGCTGTTCATAGAAAACCGGGAGCTGCTCGACGAAAATCACAAAAATATTAACCCGGCTGTGGAATGGGATCGCTTGGGCTTTGCTGCATTGCAAATGATGGCGCGAAAACTGGGGGCGGATATCAATGTGCCGGGCGGCAGCACTTTGGCTACTCAGTTGGAAAAATACCGGCATTCGCCGGACGGTTATACCGAGTCAATGGTCGAGAAGCTTCGCCAAATGGCCAGTGCGTCGATACGTGCTTATTTACTGGGGCCGGATACCCGTGAAATGAGACGACAAATCGCCCTGACGTATCTAAATTCTATGCCGCTCGCCGCAACTGCAAAATTAGGTGAGGTGCATGGTTTGGGGGATGGTCTGTTTGCCTGGTTCGGCGCTGATTTTAATACCGTTAACCAATTGCTCAGTGCTATTACAATGAAAGGTGGAAGTGCCGCAGCCGATAAAGGAACGACGAAATCGAGGGCGACCAACTCAACTGAGCGTGTTACTCCACAACAGGCGGAATCCTATCGGCAGGTGTTGAGCATCCTGTTGTCGCAAAGACGACCTTCCTATCTTTTAGGCACCGGTTATAAAGCGTTGCAAAATCTTACCGACAGTTATCTGCGCGTTTTGGCCGAACAGGGCGTTATTTCAGCATCGCTACGGGATGCGGCTTTGCAGGCGTCTACAGTTCGTTTGCCTAAGTCAGAGCAAATGCCAGCCAAATTTATGTCCGAACAAAAGACCCAGAATGTGTTGCGCACCCGTCTTGCCCGGACATTGGGGGTAAAGTCGAATTATGAGCTGGACCGTCTGGATTTAACCGTTAAAACCACGCTTGATTACAATACCCAACAGGCAGTTACTCACGCATTACGCCAGTTGAGCGAGCCGGATAAAGCCCGCGCAGCCGGTATAGTGGGTTTTAGAATGCTTAATGAGGATATCGATCTTGCTCCTATAGTCTATAGCCTGATGTTGTTTGAGCGCGGTGAAAAAGGCAATCTGTTACGCATCCAGACCGATAATTATGATCAGCCGCTCGATATTAACGAAGGCATACGGCTTGATCTGGGTTCAACCGCCAAACTGCGGACGATGGTGCATTACCTGGAGCTGGTAACCGAGATTTATCAGCAATATAAAGACTTGTCGCCACAAGAACTGAGCCGGGTCGAACTGCACCCGCGTGATTATTTATCGGCATGGGTTATCGGCCAATTGCGTGCGAATCGAAAAATAAATCTGGAGGACTTGCTGAATCAAGCCTTGGATCGGCGCTATTCAGCCAGTCCTTACGAAAGTTTTTATACCGGCGGAGGCGTGCATACGTTTAACAACTTTACCCCGGATGAAAACTCTAAAATCATGTCGGTGCGCGATGCGTTACGCGATTCGGTCAATCTGGTGTTTGTCCGGTTAATGCGTGACTTGGTTTATCATCATCTTTATAAACCGGAAGGCATCGCGCGATGGCTGGAAATCCCGGATGACCCGCGACGCATGGAATATCTGCAACGCTTTGCGGATAAGGAAGGCCTGGTTTATTTAAGACGTTTTTACGACAAGTATCATGGTAAGCCGACCGACGAAATCATGGAGTTGCTTACCCAGAGAGTTTTTGCCAAGCCGTCACGTTTGACCATGCTTTACCAAGCCGTTTACCCGGACGCAGATACCCACGCGCTGAGTAGCTATTTGAATACTCATCTGTCCGTCACAACCTTAGACGCTGAGGATATTGAACAGCTTCATCAGAAGTATTCACCGGCCAACTTTGATTTGCAAGATCAGGGCTATATCACCAAAGTTCATCCGCTGGAATTGTGGTTGGTCAGTTATCTAGTCCAGCATCCCGATGCCACGCGCGCTGAAGTTATCGCAGCCAGTACCGACCAGCGGCAGAATGTCTATCGCTGGCTGTTTAAAAGCAGCAGAAAAAACGCCCAGCAGAGGCGCATTATGACCTTGCTGGAAGATGAGGCTTTTAAACAGATTCATACTGCATGGGATCATTTAGGCTATCCGTTTGGATCGTTAACGCCTTCTTACGCGACATCTATCGGCGCATCGGGCGATCGTCCTGCGGCATTAGCGGAATTGATGGGTATTTTACGTAATGACGGCATGAAATTGCCGACAGTCCGGTTTGACAGTTTGCATTACGCCCAAGCAACTCCTTACGAAACAGTACTGGATAAATCGCCTGAGCAAGGCCAGCAGGTACTTGCTCCCGAAGTGGCAAAAGCGGCACGTGGCGCGCTTATCGGTGTAGTTGAGGCAGGAACGGCAGGGCGTCTTCGAGGCGTTTATAAAAGTGTTGACGGTAAACCGTTGTCGGTGGGCGGCAAAACCGGAACCGGAGATCATCGCCGGGAAATATGGGGAGCAGGGGGGCGCTTGATCGACTCGGTATTTATCAGTCGCGCGGCCACTTTTACGTTTTTTCTCGGAGACCGCTTTTTTGGAGTAATAACTGCGTATGTAGCGGGGGCAGATGCCGAGCGTTATCACTTTACCAGTTCATTACCGGTACAGATAATCAAGTTTCTGGAACCCACACTAGCGCCTTTATTGAATAAAACACCGGATCTCAACGCTTCCGAAGTATTGGCAAAATTAAAAGCTGTTGAGGCGGGCAAGGGAAATGATTCGGCTTCCATATCTCCGCCTTAGAAGGAGAGCTATTTTAACGCTTGAGAGGATATGCCGTTTTCTCTGTAACGGATGATTCAATTCGATATAAAGATAGAAGATACGACTATCAAAAGTAGGTCAAGGTAGACAGTACATGCTCATCACTATTGATTCTGCCTGCGCTCCAACATGGTCCTGAGTGTTTAAATTACTTTCAACATCATCCAAAAGGAAGAAAAAGCTTATTAATCTTACCAACAATAATCTGCTGTGATCCCGGACGCGGCGCCGGTAATACCTTTGACGCCTGTGTGAGTCAACGTTAAGGTGCCGCATTCATCAGTCGACTGGGTTCCGGCAGGCGCCGCGCTTAAGGTATAACTGCTCGCAGTGGCAGCGCTAATGGTTACCGTGTAATAGGCGGAGGTTGCAGCCGGAATGGAATAAATTCTGGGGGTTCCGGTGTCTGCCGGTGTCGCCGTTGTACCCGCAGCGCCCAGATAGCTGTTCGTTTCGGTAAAGAGCCGTTCCATGGCATTAGCCAAGCCCAATACGACTCCCTTTACATCCGCTCGCCGTGACTTCATTACACTGTCTTTATAGCTGGGATAGGCGATGCCGGCCAAAATGCCGACAATTGCCACGGTAATCATTAATTCAATTAGAGTAAAAGCTTTTTGTTTGTTCATGTTTTAATAAATTAAGAAGCGAAAATAATTAAAATCAAGGCAAGAGCGCCGTATTACCTAACGTATTTGTCGCCAGGATTGTCTACCGGTTTGCCCATAGCCTGCTGATGTCGAACTTGTTCCTGAGCCTTGCTCAACCGTCATTTCCAGGTCAGCCTCTGTAGAGCCGCTGGTATACTTGTATTCCAGTTTTCCATTGCTGACTATCCCCGGAGTATCAACCCCGCCCACTGTGGATTCTTTTCCCGATGGTGCTAGATAAACGACTTGACCGTTAATGTTCACGGGAATCAAATCGCTGGCATTGATGATACCATCGCCGTTAATATCCCAAGGTGTACCTGTGGCTGTTGGTTCTAGACGTTTGCCGGTTGTAGCATCTAATTCCATAAGCTTACTGGTTCCGCTTGCTGCTGCACCGCAAACATCGGTACCGGCAGGCGGAATTGGAATGAGTGTTTCAAAAATAATTCGACCATTGCGTAACAATGGCGCGCTCACTACGCGTTCACCTATGCTGGTTGTGACGGATGGTTGAAGTAAATTCATATACCAACCTTTTTTGGTTGTGTAATCAACCGAATTATCAGTTGTTCCTCTAAGATTAAAGCCGCCGCTGGACACCTCAGCAATAATGCTTTGACTCTGCAGATTGCTCTTATTGACTGTAGCGCTATTATCCCAAATACCATAGAAAGCCTGTGTTTGGGCATTGGTAACGTTATTATCGATGTCTTCAAAATATTTTCCGGTACCGAAATAGACCATAAAACCGCTCGGTGAGCCGTTTGTGGTTTGTGACGCGTTTACATTGCCTGCTTGCGGTTTACCGGTGATGGGTTGCCGAGTGGCATCGCAATTGTTCGAATCGGTACAGGCCACAAAAAGAGGTGCAGGCGCCGCGCTTGCTGTTTCATAGGCGACTTTCCAGTTAGCCACGTCGCTTGAGCTTACATCGAATTTCCACATATTGCCCAATAAATCACCGGCGTAGATAGCATCCGCCACTTTGTCACTATTAGTGTCAACTGCAATCGGTGTCGATAAACCATTGGGTGTAGTTGCATTACCGGCCTTGGTATCGATAGCCCTTATTAGATGACCTGTCTTAATATCGATGATATAGAGAACTGCAAAATTATTGATACTGCCATAACCATTGGCGACTATTGCAGCCCAAGAACCGTTCTGCATTCTGGTGATTGACGGTTGGGGTATGCTGTAACCCATGTTATTGCCAAAACCTCGGGTTGTTGTAGTGTCAGTACTTTGGTCGGTTGCAACGGGACTGTTGGTGTCGCTGATTTCCCACAATACATTACTGCTAACAAAGCTGCTGGGATTCGTTATATCGAGCGCAAAAACGGCTTTGCCGCCTGCGCCTGTTGAACTCAGCAGCACGGTATGCCATGTACTGTCATAGTAGACGTCGCCTACACGAGGCGAGCCATCGACCGAATAAACATGGTTATAACCGGGATCGGATAAGCTAAGCAATTGGCTGTAGACTGCGTTAGGAACATAAGCAAGGATTTCCTTGCCGGCATCGGTACCTGTAGCATTGGCATCAAAACCATGAAACATCCCATCATTTGCGCCGACATAAACCATTTTCCGCCGTTCTTTATTGCTGATTAAAAATGCTTTGTAGCTTGATCCTTCGCTACCCGGTAATTTGGTATTGCCGAAGTCTTCGGCTCCGACAAATACAGGATCGGAGTTAACTATGTCGCCTAAAACCCAGGGGTCAGGACTATTGGTAGTGCCGGTTATCTTGTCAAGATAGGTGCGGTTCCTGAAAATCAGGTTTGTCCCTGTCCTGATGGTGTCGGTGTCTTTGCGGCCAGAGTTAAGTTGTTCATGGCTCCAATCGCCGCGTAAATAATTTAGACGCCATACGCCTTGGTCTGTCGAGCTACTGCAATCAGCTATGCCTAATGTTGACTTCTGGGCAGTAGATAAGTTGGCGCAAGTAAAAGTTACGCCAAGTGAACTGGTTGCGTTGTATGTATAGATATTTCGGGAAGCATAAGCTGGTATTTTTTCAGCTGCGTTCCAGATTTTGGCGCCGATGCTGCCAGCATCCAATTTACCATTGTTATTAGTGTCTTCACCGGGGTCCAATATACCGTTACCATTAGTATCTTCACTAGCGCCAAGAGGAAAGGCTGTAAAAGAACCTGTCCAGTTCGCACTGTCAAACTTGGCTTGATAAATGACCGATCCGTTTTCCAGTTTCGATGAATTTGCAGCCACGGAAGAAGACGAACCCACTTTGCTGGATATTTCTGAGATGGTGTCATCTAGTGCTGCTGCCAAGGCTTGAGAATCTCCGGCAAAATAAAACTTTCCTCCTCCCACTGTTGCCGCATCGCTTAATACCGATTGTGCTTGAAGACCAGGATCGGCCAAGCCGATGGAGTAAGTCACCAGGTTGTTTTTGGTATGGGTGTTAGCTTTAAGAGTAGTATCTAAAGAAGGGCGCAAATCCATTTCATATAAAGCTTGAGCAACATCGTCGAGATAGTCGCTACCGCCTGTTTCATAAATACGTCCGGCTTTAGTACCGTTTTTACAGGCTTTGTTGTACCACTGTACAGGACTACCGGTGCCGCAAAGCGTTCCGGTAGAAGTGAGTGGGGTTGAGGTGCCGGCAAGTGTGGTGCTGGTAGGTGCCGAATCACATAAATTTTTTGTCGCGCAATCTCCTGTGTAATCCCGAAGTGAAGGGCTGACTTCCCTGTCGCCATTAGGAAGACCGTCACTGACCAGTATCACGAAGCTTTTTTGGCAGTAGCCTAAAATAGGCGCCGCTAATGTGTTTGAGCATGTACTTGAGCCGCAGGTGGAGTTTTTGATGGAGTGACTGGTTGTGCCGTTGGCTTTGCTAAAAATGGTGTCAACACTTGCAGATGTTGGCGTAGTGGCTTTGGGATGGAGCTTGAGATTGCCTGTTTCACCGGTGGCAAAATATTTGCCTATGTCTGACAACGTTGTAGCAAGAGGAGTCGAGCCACTGGCGGGAATGTTGGCAATGTCGTTTTGGAGTGTCGCGGATTGAGTCGAATCAAGATCTTTAATTTCAGAGAGTAAGGTACCGCCATCGGAGCCGTTATATCGGGCTAATCCCATTCGCACAGTTGCGTTGCCGCCGGAGTCTGGATCCAACGAGGTTACAAGGTCGGTGGCGGCTTGTTTGGCAATAGCGGTACGAGTGCTGGTGGTTGTCAATACAGCTGACAAACTTCCAGATGAAAAGGAACCTTTGCTGAAATACCAGTTAAGTTTCAGTCCTGTGTAGGGGCCACCCGCCAATGTGGAGCCGCCATAATAAGCTACAGTGTAATTTTGAGTATTAGTGAAGCATTTGCTTTTGCTGCCAAAAGTGGATGTTTTAGAACAGTTATTCTTTGTACAGACTTTTACGGTTCCCGTCGAGTTTACAGTCATATTAACCGTAGTTGAGGGTGTGCCTGGAGGGGTTGCTCCGCCGGAAATCGCGTATGAGGACGAGCAGCTATAACTGAAGCCTGAAGGTACGTCATTGGGAGATGAGATAGTGCTGGTGGTGGTTACGCTATCGGTCATTGACCCGGAGCTATCTATCATTAACATGATATTGGGTTTTGCAGCGGAAATTCCGACATATAGGGGTATTTGCGCGGGCGTAACGGCGTGAGCGGAATTGAGTCCGGTACAGATAAGAAGAGGCCAGGCAACAGTGAGGCGCCACACGATTTTTTGATTTTTCATAACTTCATCCCAGACTGATTTTGTCTAGCGTTTATAAATGGACTGAACCATTACTATGGCATTGTCACTGCCGCCTGTACCGCGAGCGGTAATCCGATACCAAAAGATGGCTTGCGATTTGCCGGCGATATTGGACTCCAAGCTGTCGCCGCTATTCGGCGCAGCGCCTGTTATCTCCGTGGATGGTAATTCTTCAATAATATAGCGGGGAGTGCTGTTGATGTGGCTTAAAGTGCCTCCTGTATAGGTGGCCACTGCCGTATCGCTGCTCCAGTCTACTGTTTGCCAATAGCCGCTGGTCTGGGCGCCGGCGCCTACTGTCGTGTACAGGCCGGTACCCCCTGTGCCGTTACCGCTAACGCTGAATGCAGGAGGGTTTATTGCTATTATGGCTTCGCCGGCACGTAATGCGGTTTCGGCAGCCTGAAATGCAAGGTTTTCATCCCGTACATTGCCTGCCATTTTTTCTTCCAATGAAGTGGACTGCATGCTGGTGGCTCCTATCAATGTTAATAGCAGAAGCATAATTAAGCTGATTATCAGAACTGTGCCGGATTGATGTGTGTTCTTGCTGCGAAGGTGATTGTCTATGCTCACCGGTAGTGAGCGGAACCGAACTATTGGTTTTGTGTTCATTAGAGCCTCTGTTTCAGGACAATCGGTTCCGTATGGCAATCGTCGTATTAAAAACCCGCCTGATTTTGCGGTCCGTTGGAGTGGTTGTCGCGCTGTTATAGGTATACGGTAACGGCTGAGCGGCGAGGTTATCGTCAAGAGTGACTGCCAATAGGCTGAGGCGAATACTGATGACCTTGGACATATCAGCCACATTATTTGCCGATACATAATAATTGGGGGATCCATCGGGCGTTGAGTCAGTGTCTACGCCGTATAATATCTGCATCTTTTCAATGCCTTCCACCAATTCTTCGGCATCGTTTAAATCAACTCGACGATAAAGTGAAGGTTGATTATTTGGGTTTGTCCTTATGTAATAACGAATCGTATTGATTGGGTAAACTTGGCCGTTAACATAGGTTTTAAGTAGATCGGCAGTCGAATTGCCCGGCGGGCAACTACCACCAGTCGTATGCGAAAGAACATTTCCCGATATAGCGCTGACTTGAAATACGGCGACATCAGAGCAGTCGGAGACCACCGCCATCGAACAGCTATTTGCATTTGATGAGTTTAAAAAACCTGCGTTTGCCAAATTGGCGGTAGTGGCGGTTGCGTCCAGCGTAAGGTCTGAGGAATTTAAAGCTTGAGTCGTCACAGTAAAGCTTTGATCAGCCGCCCTGCGAATGGTAATCACATCGGAGCCGCCGAGCGGTAATGTGATTTGTGCTGTAGTTATGTCGGGTGACCATGCCGAACTGGATGTTGATTCAAAACCGTCAATTGCCCTGTTGAAAGCATAAAGATGGTCCGTTGGTGTAAGTAGGGTATTAGTCGGTATCGCTTGGCTGCTGCATCCTATGAAACCTGCCATACGAATATTGTTGGAAAGAAATTCCATTGCAAACCGCCCGTTTTCCTGCAACCTGGATAAGTTTTCCTGCATTCTGTTGGTTTGTTTGCTGCCTGTAAAAATTTGCAATACTCCACCCAACAAAAATGCGCCGATCAGCAAGGCGATCATGATTTCTATCAGTGTCATGCCGGATTGATAGGGTTTATTTTTCATAACTTAAAACTTGTTTGGAAGTTCGGATTATTGTTGTCATTACCATCCTTATCGTCATCCCAACTGACAGTAATGGTAAAAACACCAGCTGCAATGGTTACAGCTCCCGTGCCGCCGGGTAGGCTTTTAGTAAGGGCAGCGTTCCAGTCAAAGAGATCGTTTGCCGCCATGTCGGATGAAGTACAGCCGGTGGTTGTCAGGCAATCAGCTTTTGCAGAGGCTGCGCCGGTCGTATATGTGGTCGTTGCGAGTTTATTGGCGCGCATTCTGTCCGCCAAGTCATAGGCCAGTTGCGTGGCTTGGCTGCGGTAATAGGCGCTCTGGTTATTTCTAAGACTGGTTGCCTGCAAGCCCGCCAAACCAAGTAAGCCGACTGCGAGCACCAGCATAGCTATTAAAACTTCAATTAGGGTAAATCCGGAGTTTGTTTTCATGTTCCAGTGCATTAAGGAATACAGGATGTAATATTGGATGCAGCAGACGCCGTAGTATTAGGAATTCCATCATTATTGTTATCTAAACCCATTCGCACCCGTCCGATTGAATTAACAAGGATAAGCCTGGATGTATTGGCTTCTGGAATACCATTACCATCGCTGTTATCGCAAACGACAAAACTGCCGAGAGTGTTACTTTGTCCGGATGATGTAAATCGAATAAAGTTTGAAAAATTGTTGCCACGTAAGGTATAGGAGGACTTTAATGGGCTATAGGTCCTGAGAAGAACATCTCCGGCTTCGAAATTGCCGTTGCTGTTGGCATCTGTAAATACATCCCACCCGTCCTCCCAATTTGCTCCAGAGCCTCGGTTGGTAAATGAATTGCTGTCAACTTTACGTACGGTTACCGATGTGCCTCGCTTTACCGCCTCGCTACGCGCTAAACTTAATGCTGTTACCAATTCATTGGCGTAGGTTGTCAACCGGTTGCTGGAGATGGTGGAAGTAAAGCTGGGAATGGCAATCCCTATCAGTATACCCGCGATGACGATAGTGATCATCAACTCAGGCAGGGTAAATCCTGCGTTGTGTTTTTGCCGGCTGTGCATGATTTTGCGATATTCCATTGGCTGTTTGTTTCTGCTTGGAAACATTAAGGTAATGCGTTGTTGTCAGAATTGATTCGTATATTTAAGTATAGCTAGGCATCGGATAACTCGCCACTCCCGACATCATCAATGCGTTGATCACCAAAGACGATATTTTTCTGATTGATTCATCGTATCTACTAGTTTGGTTTCAGCTAGAGACAGTTTGATTGTACTATCCGTTTTTTATGGGTCTGTTAATTGCCTCACACATTACGGCAAATTGAATTCAATGAGAATTATCTATCGATAAGATAATTAAGAGATTGTACGAGATGAGGACAACAAATATAGGTGTTTTAAGCAATGGCGGGAGCAGCGAAGCAATCTACCGCTGACAATTGCCACAGAACACCGTTGAACGATTAGTTATTCTGATTTCTGTTAACGGCTGATTACAATTGACACACGGCAACTTGGCACGACCATAAACCCTAAGTTGTTGCTGAAAATAACCGGGTTTTCCTGCTTCATTGACAAAATCTCTCAGTGTTGTGCCGCCTTGTTGAATGGCTTGCTGTAAAACCACACGAATACACTCAGCCAGTTTCTGATACCTCGCTAAAGAAATTTTACCCGCATGGCGGGTAGGCTGTATGCCAGCCATGAACAAGGCTTCATTGGCATAAATATTCCCCACTCCTACAACGATATGACTATCCATAATGAACGACTTTACCGCTGTTTTTCGGTTTCTGGATAGAGAATAAAGCAGTTCGCCATTAAAATCGGATAATAACGGTTCGGGGCCTAAATCCTTGAGCAATTGATGTTCGGCAGCAGGTTCCGTTGTCCATAACACTGCACCAAATCGGCGTGGATCGTTAAAGCGCAGCACCGTTCCATCATTAAATACAAAATCTATATGGTCGTGCTTGCCGGCTGCTTGGTCAGTGGACATAATCCGTAAGCTACCGGACATACCTAAATGTAAGAGCAGTGTGCCGGGAGTGGTGGAAAACAGCAGATACTTTGCTCTTCTGGAAACTGATTGAATGCTGAGTCCTGGTAAGATTTGATTGAGCGCTTCTTCAGGAACAGGCCAGCGCAGTTTTGGCTGGCGGATGATGACCTGTTTAATAATTTGTCCTTCGATATGCGGCGCAATGCCTCGGCAGGTAGTTTCAACTTCGGGTAGTTCAGGCATAAAGTAGGTTTTTATTACTGTCAGGGCTGCGTTCTGTAAAGTTTAACATGGATGTGGATTTGAGTTTCAGGGTGTTCCAATTTATGTTGATGGATAGACTATTTGTGTTTCGGCATCAATCCGTACCAACTATTCAGGATATGTTGATTGAGCTCACACTTTTACAAAATAGATTAAATTAATTGCATAACTAATTAGTTTTAAAGAGAAGTATTTTAAAGTTTAGGCTTTTTAATCAGTAAAAATGGATTATAATCAACCTGTACTTAAATCGTAGGCTCGTTATAAAGGTTTTCTCGCTTTGTTTTTGAGAAGCCGCTATTTTGTTTATTGCTAGCCTAAGGTAGCGTTAAGTTTATTTGTCACAATATTCATTTACTAAAAGAAGAATACGATATGAGCAGTGTTTTGGTGATAGGCAATCATGTGAAAGTTCAGGGAATGTCCAATGATTTTAAGATACTCTCTTATAACTTTATTTTAGATGGCAGTGTTGAAATGATTTTGGAATCAACGGAAGGCAATAGATTTTTCTTAAAGCGTAGAAAATCGGAAATCTCCGATATTGAGCATGAGTATAATTTTGACGCTGGCTCTAATGATGAGAATTACAGCCATTAGTGCGTTTTTACATTTTTGAATACTCGCTGCTGAGGGGCGTACGGTAGTGGACTGGTTTATCTGGTAAGACGCAAAAAGTAGTAACAGGTTACGCCTTACTGGGTTTAATACGAGCAGAAGTCCGGTTATTTTAGACTTGCCAAATCAATAACAAAGCGGTATTTCACATCACTTTTTAATACGCGCTCGTAGGCTTCATTAATTTGCTGGATCGGGATGATTTCGATGTCTGAAGTGATACTGTTTTCGGCGCAAAAATGGAGCATTTCCTGGGTTTCCTTCAGTCCACCAATTAAAGAACCAGCAATACTGCGACGCTTGGTAATCAAATTCCCGACAGCCGGTGACGGATGTGGGTGATCAGGCAAACCCACTAAACATAAAGTACCATCGCGCTTTAGTAATGCCGTGTAATTGTCCAGATTATGCGGTGCAGCCACGGTGTTAAGAATAAAGTCAAAACTGGCAAGGTGCTTTTGCATTTCATCCTGATTTTTGGAGATTACCACTTCATCAGCGCCGAGCCGTTTAGCATCTTCTGTTTTGCCTGGTGAAGTGGTGAAAAGTACAACGTGTGCGCCAAATGCATGGGCAAATTTTATCCCCATGTGACCAAGCCCACCTAAACCAACGATGCCGACTTTGTCTCCCTTGCCGACCTTCCAGTGCCTTAATGGAGAATAAGTGGTAATTCCCGCACATAACAATGGAGCTACAGCTGCCGGATCAAGTTTATCCGAAACATGGAGCACAAAATCCTGATTAACGACGATCTGCCTGGAATAGCCGCCGTAATTACTGCCGCCAGTATATTTATCGGGGCTGTTATAAGTAAATACGGCGTTATTACAGAATTGTTCCAGATTATCGTGGCAATCCGGACATGTCCTGCAGGAATCAACCAGACAACCCACGCCAACAGTATCTCCGGGTTTAAAGCCGATTACCTCATTGCCCACTTTTGTCACTTTGCCAACAATTTCATGGCCGGGCACCATGGGAAACACCGAATTACTCCATTCGTTGCGCACTTGATGAATATCAGAGTGGCAAACCCCGCAGAATAGAATTTCAATCTGGACATCGGTTGGCATGGGATCACGCCGTTCAAAACTGAATGGTACCAGTGGAGAGTTGTAATTATGTGCGGCATAACCAATAGTTTTTTGCATAATAGCCTCCGAATGTAAACAGTGATCAATAGTTACTATTTTTAATATGGATTAATCTTGATTTAAACTAAATTAATCTAGAAAACAATATGATAATGACTTTTTTAGCCGCCTATGATGATTGACAATCAATATTGAATAACAGCGATACGGCTTAATACATAATAATTAAGAAGACCAAAAATCCACTTTATTCAGAGCAAAATCTAAGCCGAGCATTTGTCTGGATTTGGCTGGCTGTCGCGGTAATAACCCGTTGGGATACGAAGAGATTATTCAAAGAAAATAAGCTCTAATTGTTTGTTTTTTTTAGAATATATCTTTCAACGCTTGCGGGAAACTAAAGCAGTTGATGAATTATATATTTAACTTCTTTTAAGAATCTATTAATAAAAAGCTTTTAAAATTGAATTCCTCGCTTAGAACTGTCGAGAATAAATGCACTAATAAAAGTTCAATTCAAAACAATTTCATACATCATATTACAGGATTAATATTATGAAGCGTAATCACATTTTCAACAAAGCGTTAAATCTGACTCATCAAGAAGTAAATAGGAAAGTAGCTATTCATGAAGCTGGACACGCAACGGCCATTTATCTCGGTAATAAACAAAAAAATCTACCGCCTATTTTTTTTCAGATTTTTATAACTCCGGGGTATAGCGACTTTCAGTCATCGCGGTTCTTAAGTAAACCTAACAATAAATATATTGCAAATATAGACGGCGGCCGCTTAATTCATACGCTACCATTCTCAATTGAAGAAGTAACAAGCGGTTTTTCTCCATCACAGATAAGTGCTTATCAGCGGGCTTTTGAAGCTGATATGATTAATATATTGGCAGGTCCACTGGCTGAAGCAAAATATCTCGCTTTGCAAGAGGGAAAGCAGATTAGTCCTAGCCACATACATTTAAACGACCTGCATTACTTCGGCGGTGCTTCCGATTTGGAGAGCATCAACGAATATCTTGAATGTTTTCCTATAAACTTGGAGCTTAGGCAACAAAAAATCACAGAATTATTTTTGAAAGCATTCAGCTTTATCAATGAAGAATCAAATTGGCGCGCAATTACTACCTTGGCGGACTATATTGTGAATAAAGATAAAAGCGTCATAGAATGCAATGAAATTATCGACGTTCTGGAAACCGTTAATATAGTTTCTGTTTGTGTAAAAAATAATACATGAATATTGTCATTATACCGTTTGTGCTGATTAATTAACGTCAATTATGAATCGTGCCTTATTCTACATACAGGGCAGACATGTTGACCATTCGACGTGCAAAGCCAGCCATTTTCAACGGCATCGGCAATTTCTCCTTCAATCCATGCACGACCTTCAGTAATACGTCGACCAGTAGGTTCACTTTCCCGATTCACACGTCGGAAATCTACTGCCTTTAATGCTCGTGGGTTGCAAATATCGCAAAAAATAATTTTTCGTATGCTCATAATGATGTTTAGAATGACTAGAGAATCGAATTAACAGCCATTAACGAAAAATCCGTTTTTTGGTGAATTGAGCAGTTCATTCTTTTGTTTTAAATAATATTAAGTAAAGCATGAGTAATTATAAAACTTCTTTCAGAATAACAGTATTCGAGTTCAATATACAATCCGTATGAATACTTATATTTAATAAAGTATATTATTTTATTAAATATTAAGTGGCGATTATAAAAAATAATCTAGTATTTAAAACGCCGTTGTCCTCAAATAATATTCTCCGGTATCTTAATCTAACTCAGGCTGGATACAATATAAAAGGTTTTGTTTCGCAATACTCTGGATTTTATACAGATAATAGAGAAGTCGAGCTCATGACTATTGATTTAGAATATTTGTTGAGGAAGAGAGACGATTATTAAAGATGATATTAACATAGGCGGATTCAACTCCGAAGTGCAATTCAAGTCATCATGCGGCCTCTTGCTTTGGTTCAGCAATAAATACCTCATGCGGTGTTTTAAAATTGAGCGTTTTTCGAGGACGATGGCTGAGCTTATGCATGACAGCCTCAATCTCGTCATCGGCTATATTCTCAAAGCTGCTCCCTTTGGTAAAGTATTGTCTTATCAAACCATTGGTATTTGTAATGGTCAAGTAAAACCGGACACTTTCTTAAGCAGTCTTCTTATAGAATTCCCGCTCAAATTCCAGCGGGGATCGGTCGCTGCGAGACAGGAGTCGAGTAGTCCCCAGAAGCGATAGTGCATGTGTTTTCACGAAGCGCTTTTTGCGTAGTGAAAATGCAGGCTTTCCGACATCGCGTCGAGTCATTGGAGAACATGTGAGCTACCCTTATTTGGGTGGCGATCGAGTGACTAGGACGGCCGGGCCGCCGCAGCATGAGCGGTCGCGTGGTTTTTGCCGTCTATTTAATCCTGAATTTTTCGTAGTTAAGTTGCCCGTGTTTTAAGCTTCGAAAAAAACGTTCTGTCGTGAGTTATCCCAACAGTTACCTTTACGGCTCATACTTTGTTGCATATTCATTATCCCCCAGTGTGCTCGGTATTCCTAGCTTGCGTATTGACTGCCCCGATCAGAATGATGGAGTAGACCATGCTCGGGTTTTCGCCTCCAAAATGCCATCTGCAAGGCATTGACACACGTGAAGTCCGCAGGTGATCCTCAATCGGCCAGCCCACCACCTGCCTTGAAAATAAATCGATAACAATAGCGACATAGAGCCAGCCTTCAAGCATCCAGACGTAAGTAATATCGGTGGTCCAGACTGTATTGGGCGCAGCCACATCAAATTGCTTATTCAAGTGGTTCGGAGAAATCGCCTCATGATGATCGCTGTCGGTGGTGATTTTGAATCGTTTTGGATAACGCGGTTTCAAGCCCAATTTCCTTATCAATTGCCTCGTTTTATAGCGCTCGACCTGAATATCTTCCTTTATGAAGGCTTCGGATAAACGGCGAGAACCATAAACTTGCTTATTCTCGTCAAATAGCTGAACCGCCTTAGCTTCCAGCTGTTTTTTGCTGACCTTTTTTGTCCGTTTCTTCAGGCGCTTTGGCCCACGCATAAAAGGCACTGGTGCTAACCAGCATGACTTTACACAACACGGTAACGGGGGAAAGTCTTCTGTTGCTCTCGAATAAATCCGTATTTTATTGGAGCTCTTTCGCAAAGAAGACTGCGGCCTTTTTTAGATATCACGTTCCATTCGCAATTGTTCAACTTCTTTGCGTAAGTGCAATAACTCGTCTTGATCGGTCAAATTCAAGATTTTTTTCTTGGTTGCAAATGCGGTTGTTGGACCTTGTTCCTCTCGCACCCCGCGCCTAGGAGCACTCAGCGTATACCCAAATTATCGGCTGTCTGCTTGTGCGTATAATCTTTTTCGTTAACTAATTTGGCCGCATCTTGTTTAAATTCAAGTGTGTATTAGGGGCGTTTATGTTTAATTTGATTATTCATGTTCACCTCTGATGAGATTATAAATCTGTCTTTAGAAGTCTCCGGTTTAATTAGACCATTTCAGTCCCCCGCTGATTGCCAACAGGCAGCCTACAAACTTTTATTTGAGATGCTCTCAATTGCTAGAGTCGAGTTAATCCATTTAATATTGACAAGCGTTACGATAAAGCTCACATTGTCACGCAACTAATTAAATATGCTTAATATCTAATTAGTTGCAGGCCTAATAAAAATAACTAAAATGAGGTTTATATTACATGAAATTATTAAAAAGCGCTGTCGTAGCGACTACATTGGCACTTTCTTTAGGATCTTTTTCGGCTACTGCTGACGTCTGTTTGGGCATGGCATGCATGTATAATCGAATGACTCCAATTGAAGGAATTGATGCTACTGTAGGTCAAGTTAATCAAGCCTTGAAAGCTATCAGTGACAATGCCGGTGACGATGTCATTATAACCAATATCAAAGAAGCATTAACGGTAAGTAAAGAAATCAATGCTAATGATAAAGTTGACCGTAACCGTAATCGGGCTAATGACTATTTGAAAAAAGCTCGAGCAGCTGTAAAAGACGGTGATTTGATTAAAGCAACAGAACACCTAAAAGAAGCTGAGAATCGCTTTTTAGATCTTAAAGGCATGATCGACTTAAGCCTAGACGATAGAGTATCGCAACAGACCCCCATGATAAACCGTATTTTGGACACACCCGATAGATAATGCAGTCTTGTAAGTCGGGCATGCTGCTTATGCCCGATGTTCACCTTATTTAATCAACGCCATATCTTATGTGGCGTCTGAGATATCCTCTTCTTCGTTCAACGCAACGACGAGCAAACCTTCCTGCCGGATCATGGCTTTAAAACCTTTCATTACAGGCCGGGAGATGGCCGTTTCTGCCAGCAGACGTTTTTCGTAGATGATGTTTTTCATGGCATCATCAAGCTGCGCACGGGCTTGCTCAATCAACAGGTGGAGAGTTGTGTCCAGCAGATGGCCGGGTTGTGTTTTCACCTCGTCATAAAGCAGTTCCATGACCCGTTTTTCCTCTGTCCGCATTTTGCATTTGCCGTCGAGGATTTTCAACATCACGGTAGTCGCGCAATCAACATGGATCGGGGCTAAGGGATGGGCCAACGCCCAATGGGTTACGTCATCTTTGGTCATACGTCCTCCTTATCGGCGGTTCTTTGCACATGGTTTTGTAGTTTATCTTCAATTGTCGGGCTACGAAAAGATGTTGGCCGACTTACTGAGGTGTCACCGATAGAATCAAAATACGCTCGATATTTAAGCCGATGATCAATTTTTCGTGCATTTGCCAAGTTTATTATTCTTTGTTTTTGCTGTTCCGATGCCTCTTTCCACTGAAGAATTTCATCAATGCTGCGAAAGCAACCAAGGCAGACATCTTCCTCATTTAAGCAGCAGTTTCTTACACAGGGCGAGACAATATTTACCAACGAAGAATCCCTTTGTAGCAAGCGATTATATAGATTCTTTATATCATCCATGATTGCCTCACTCTAGGCAATAGGTTCTAAAATTTCCTAACGGTATAGCTCCTCTATAGTCAGTCTTGTCGGGCGTGTTGTTTATGCCCGAACATGCACCTGCTTCAATCCAAGGTTCCCTGTTCTTGCAGTAATAACTTGGAGCCTTGCTTTACTTCCAGTCTACCGTCATCCCCAATGAAGTATGTCGTTTTGCCATTGTGAAACTCATAACCTTCATGATGACAAGGCGTTTTTCCGGGGCCATCGCCTTGATCATCGGGGCAGTAACGCATTAGCTCACGCCCTTTCAAATGAATGGAATTTTTGTTCTTGCGATTGACACCGACATAGGTGACATCGTCGCACCCGACCACAGCCTCTTCGCAGTTTATCGTCAGAGTGATTGCATAATTTTGTGTTGTAAGTGTGAGCGTAGTGGCGGCATCTGATTGTGTTGCAAACAACAGTAGTGTAATAACGCTTAGGGAGGATAAAAGTTGTGTTCGATTTACAGATGTTGTCATTACATATCCTTGGTTGATGTGTTTCTAAGTTTTGTAGGTCAGGCATGCTGTTTATGCCCGACGTTTGTTTTCAAAGCGCCCTTGTTATTGTCGTCCAAATTTGGCTCTACCAGACGATTGATGTGTCAACACTTTTTCAGACACCACGTTAAGCGGTTTTTAGCTGCATTTTGTAGTCCACTGGCGACAAATAGTTATTGGCAGAATGAAGTCGTTCACAGTTGTAAAGCTCCTCAATATATTCGAATATATCTTGCTTAGCCTCAACCTTGGTTTGATAGCGCTGATGATGAACCCGTTCTGTTTTCAAGGCATGAAAGAGCTTTCTGAGACGGCATTGACATTCAGCAATTGCCTTTGCGGCTCATACGTACTTCATTTTTACACAATCTGGACCAAAGGAGGGTTAGTTTAATTCAAGAATTTTTTGCGTTAAATTGTGAATATTGGATGTTGTCTATATCCGTTTATAATGCATAAAAATTTCAGCATCTTTTCCAAGCCGTTTGACACCACTATGCCCGCGTGAGCTTATCCTATGATCCTGAAACAAAGATATATTCAAATGAAGTTTGATTGCCATCTGGTGGGGGCCTACACATGATTACTCTGCGCTCGATTTTTTTCAGTATACTGTTTTTTTCGCTGTTGCCACCCTGTGCCATAGCTATGCCAAACACGCATATTTATGTGATTGTGTCCCTGGTCGACAACATATCACAAGGCATCGAGCCTGTTCCTGCAAAAATTGGCAATGGCGACGATCCATACAACAATCTCTATTGGGGCGCGGCTTATGGGGTGAAAACCTTTTTGAGCAAGGCAAATGGCTGGAGAAAGTTGGGCTGCGAAAAAGATATTAGCGACACCATATTAGAACGCTGCCAGTTTGCCTGGGAGGATAAGCTTACCGTTACCGCCGATGCTTATCGCGGCAGCCGGATTGATCAGGCGATGCTTGACTTTATGCAACAGGCAGCTACTCCGCCTAATACAACCAAACGTGAAATGGTGGTGTTCATCGGCCATGATGGCTTAATGGACATACAAAACCAGCCAATCATAGAACGCTTTCCGAAACATGCCCGGCACGAAAAACAAGCCGTTGTCCTGGCCTGCATGAGTGAGGAATATTTCTCCGAGCACTTGCTTGCCGCAGGTTCAAAGCCGGTGGTAACCACGTATAGCTTCATGGCGCCTGAAGCCTATGTATTGGATGCGGTTGCACGTGGTTTTGCAAACCAGGCGAGCGAGGTGGAATTACGCAGTTCGGCCGGCACCGCTTACGCCAAATACCAACGTATCTCAGCAAAAGCGGGAAAGGCAGTTTTTGGCGCAAGGAATTTAAACTAGGCCTATAGGATGGATGTGTCGACGATAAGATGGGCGTGCTTGGTCCATCTTATCGTCGGGGGAGTTTTAGTTCTGAACCACTCAGATTGAAGACTAAGCATGGAGGAATGGGAATTAAAGTAGAAACATTGCTACGGATGATACTGTTAATCACCAGCAAAACTTATCAGGTAACTGTAGAAATATTTTCCAGGCATCGAGATTACCGCCCGCTAAATCAATACCCTACATATATTGAGCCGCTGGTAGCGTCCGTGTCCAGAGCTGGAAAGTGAATAGCATTGATTTACCCTGTTAGGCTTCAAATCTTTTAAAATGTATTTTACAGAATGTTTTGATACCAACCTTGTTGATGAGAGCCTTACGTTGAACAATATCCTGAACATCCGTTTTTTGGTCTCTTTGCTGCTTCTGTGGATTTGTGCGGCCGATGCTTACAGTGATGAAAGTCACCTAATATCGTGCGGATCCTCCGCAAGATTGAGCGACTTAAACTTGCAGCAACCGCCAAGGCGAGTGCTGCTTGTACCTTTGCTAAGCAGGGTACCGCACACGACTGAGAGTCCAAGGTGGTCTGAGCAACCTGCCCGCATTCTGGAAGCTTTTTACCGGAATCGGTTTAATGCAGCCGTTACTCAATTGCGGGATGTCTGGAGCTGGACGGATTATTTCCAGCAGGTCGAGCAATTGGTGCGGAAAGCGCCTCCTTTCGACCGGGTTATGTTTATCAGTCATGGTGGTTTCGACGGTCCTGTACTCGAAAACGCCGTGTTCTGGCAGGACCTTCAGGTAACTGGGAACAAAGGTAAATTCCTTCAATTTTCCGAGGCGCAACCGGGAATTAAGAATGTAGTGTCCCTCACCTATGATACCGAAAAAAACCGAGTATTCAGCGACTATATGACCACGCGCTGGCCGGAGTTGGCCCCAATGAAATCGACCGACATCTGGCATCTGCTTAAGGGGCTGGAAAAGCAGATACAGCCGCTGGATTATGTTTGTTTTCAAAATTACTGTTCGCCGGAGAAACTGGCTACAAGCCCCGAACAGCAACGCGGATACCGGCTCGAACTCTGTGAACTCATTTGCCGAGATCCCCTGTTCGAACAAAAGACATCGGTTGAAATATCCCCTGAACGGTTCTTTCATTTCACAAAATCCCTGAGTTCGTTGGTAACAACAGATGGCCTGATTTTCTTCGGCGCCTGCAATCCAGGCAGTGCGGCTCCGCAGAAAGTAGTGGAGCCGGATGAAACTGAGTTGCTAATCAACTCAACCCTTGGTGGTGGGCCGCACAAGAGTTACGTGCATTTGGTTAGCGCGGTAACCGATCGGTTCATCGCCGGTCCGATAGGAGAAAGCAGCGCCGAGGACATTGTAAATCGAGTTATCATGTTCGAAGCCAGTCGACCTCAACACAATTTATGCATCGTTGCTCCTACGGCAAAGTGATCATGTAGAAAATCCTAGATTTAGAAGGGTGATAAGTATCAGTGCCTTAAGTTGAAAATCATAACTGTGTTTTGTATAAACGGAATAATTAGGGATAAATTGTAATAGTTCAGACTTAAATGTGAATTAAGAGTTAACGCGTAAATAATTCCAAAAAAACATGGCGGCGGCCAACTTGCCGAAGACATG
>NZ_DAIUEH010000040.1:0-57647 GCF_036845245.1 Methylobacter sp. | reverse complement strand
TCGTTCAACAACTGAGAAAACCATCGCTTGAAATGGTTCTTGCGTAAGTCCTAAAAGTTAAACCCAAGCGATTCGCTCCCTTAACCCGGAGGCCAAGTCATTTGCCGGCCGCCCAGCAGATGCAGATGCAAGTGGTAAACATCCTGTCCGCCTTTCCTGTTGCAGTTAAAGACGGTTCTGTAACCTGCTTCAGCTATGCCTTCCTGTTCAGCCAGCTTGGTTGCGGTTTGCAATATTTTGCCTGCCAGCAAAGTATCGTCAAGGTCATTCAAGGTTGCAATGTGGCGCTTGGGGATGATCAGGATATGTACCGGAGCTTGGGGACGAATGTCCCTGAAAGCCAGTACATTTTCATCTTCAAAAACCACGTCCGGCTTGATTTCACCGGAAACCATTTTGCAAAATAAACAATCAGTCATCGTTTCACCTTTTTTCGGTTAGTGGGAAATCGTTCGATCGCCTTTATATTTCTACTCGGCCGTTAAACGCATGCGATAAGGTGCTGCTGTCGGTAAACTCCAGCTCACCGCCCATCGGTACGCCATGGGCAATTCTGGTCGCCGCCACTTGGTGTTTCCTGGCCAGCTCGCCGATAAAATAGGCTGTTGCTTCGCCTTCAACCGTGGAGTTGGTCGCCAGAATCAGTTCCTTGATATGGCCTGTCGCCAGCTGTTGTTCAAGTTGATCCAGGCCCAGTTCATCGGGTCCTATGCCGTCCAATGGAGATAGGCGGCCATGCAATATAAAATAGCGTCCTTTGAACCCTGTTGCCTGATCGATAATCCAGGCATCGGCGGGACTTTCCACAATGCAGGTGATGGCGTCGTCTCTTGAGCCGTCGGTGCAGATTTCGCATAGCTCGCCTTCGGTCAAGGTGCGGCATTGCCTGCAATAGCCTATTTCCTCAATGGCCCGTAGCAGCGTTTGGGCCAGCATTTTGGCGCCGTTGCGGTCGCGCTGGAGCAGATGAAACGCCATGCGCTGAGCGGATTTAGGGCCGACGCCGGGCAGACAGCATAAATTTTGTATCAATTGCCCTAATAAGCCTCTTTTATGCATATTAAAAAGGCAGTTGGAATCCGGGAGGCAACGGAAGTCCTGCGGTGACATCCGCCATTTTTTCTTTTTTCATTTTTGCGACCTTATTGACCGCGTCATTGATAGCCGCGGCAACCAAGTCTTCCAGCATGTCTTTATCGTCGCCGAGCAGGGATGGGTCGATGGTTACTTTTCTGGCTTCGCGTTTGCCGGTCATCAGGATGGTCACCAGACCGCCGCCGGACTCGCCCATAACCTGCATGGAATTTAGCTCTTCCTGTGCTTTTTTTAAGTCTTCCTGCATTTTCTGGGCTTGCTGCATGATGTTGCCGAGTGCGTTTTTCATTTGTTTTTCTCCTGTCTCGTTAAATCGGTTCTATAGTACCGGGCATAACCCGGGCTCCCAAGTGTTCTTTTAAAGCCTGGACGTTTTCGTCTGAATTAACCGCGTCAACCGCTGCTTGCTGTTTGTCTTCTCGTGCCTTGGTCAATTGCACAGCGGGTGTGGCTATTGTTGTTTTTTCGGTGGTGATGACCAGTTTTAAAGGCGATTTACGGTAAGCCTGCAACGCCTTTTGTAAATTTTCTTCGGTGCGGCTGCTGCGCAGTTGTTTATGTCCAGGATCTAAGATCAAGGTACAAACGGTATCATCAATATTTTCCAATACGCAATTATGGGCCAACTCTCTGGTTAAGCCGTTAATCTTCATTGCTGCAACCATTTCCGCCCAAGTGCTGTGGTGTTGTGGCTCGACGGCTTGCGGAATATTATTTTCAGCGATAGGGCCGGGTTGTTTCGTTTCCGGTGGCGGGCTGTAGGCAGGCTGTGCTTGAGTGGGAACGGTTTTATTAGCAGGCTGACGGACCAGGGCGGGTTTGGCAGGCGTCGATTCTATGCCGGTCGGTCTGAAAGTCAGCATGCGTAACATGACCATTTCAAAACCGCTACGTGGATCGGGCGCCAAATCCAGGTCGCGTTGTCCTACCAAGCCTATCTGGTAATAAAGCTGGACATCTTCCGGCGTCAGTTTGGCTGCCAATGCCGCAATCATGTCCACATCAAAATCATGATCGATTGCGGTCGGTATTTGTTGCAGTAAGGCGATGCGATGCAGGACTTGCAAAATTTGTTGCAGCACATCGCTAAAGTCCGGCGTTAAATTGGCTAATTCATTTATTTTATCCAGTATCGCCGCCGCATCGCCGTCGGCCAAGGACGTTAAAATATCCTCAATAGGTTGTTGCGCTACGGTGCCCAGCATCGCGTTGACTTCTTCGGTGCCGACCTTGCCGTTGCCGTAAACAATGGCCTGATCGAGTAGGCTTAAGCCGTCCCGCATACTGCCGTCGGCAGCACGCGATAACAACTTTAACGCGGCCGGCTCGGCTTCAATGCGTTCCTGCTGAAGGATAAATTCCATCTGGGAAAAAATCTGGCCGGGCAGTAAACGTTTGAGATTAAACTGCAAGCAACGGGACAGCACGGTGACAGGGATTTTGTGGGGGTCGGTGGTAGCCAGCAGGAATTTTACATGCGGCGGCGGCTCTTCCAGTGTTTTTAGAAGGGCATTGAAACTATGGCCGGACAGCATATGCACTTCGTCAATCAGGTAGACTTTATAACGACCGTGATTAGGCGCGTATTGTGCGTTGTCGAGCAGGTCGCGGGTATCTTCAACCTTGGTGCGGGATGCCGCATCGACTTCGATTAAGTCCAGGAAGCGTCCTTCATCCAGATCGCGGCACACGCTGCATTCGCCGCAAGGATTGAAATCCTGGAGATTTTCGCAATTGATGGCTTTGGCTAAAATACGGGCAATGGTGGTTTTGCCGACGCCGCGCGTTCCGGTAAATAAATAGGCGTGATGAAGCCGGTCATGTTGCAAAGCGTTCATTAACGATTTGACGACATGCTCTTGTCCGACGACTTCTGTGAAATTATGGGGACGCCATTTTCTGGCGAGAACCTGATAATTCATGGCAGGCTCAAAGGTAAGTAAGAGTTGGGTGGCGATCATGCCAGCCACATCCCGGCACACGAATCTGCTGCTACCGTTGCTCCCTTCCGGGCCTGGCGGGGTTTACAGCGTATCGTTGCGGGAGGACCGACACGATCACCATTAAACATTAGCCGTACTGGCTAAAGGACGGTTATTATCGTTGAAGCGGTTTAATAACACAAGCCGAAAATGGCATATATTTTGAAATAAACTAAAGCGACGCGATGATATGACCAATTACCCCGGCCAAATGATCACCGCCGTCCTGAGCCGGCTCTTGCCGAAACTGGACATACGGTCGAAATCCTCGCAGGCGATAGGAATAAATTGGCAGTCAAGTTCGTTTTGGCGTATTTCTTCGGGGTCAGGATCGTGCATATATAGGCAGTCATCGTCGAAGCCGCTCATGACCACCCAGTGCGGCGCTTTTTTTCTATCCATTTGAAACGTGCTGATCAGGATTAACGGTATCGCCCCGGCCTTGAAAGCACCGATCAGGTCGCTCTGGCTGATATTGGCGTAATGTATTTTAATGTCTTGCTGTTGTGCCTCTTGCTTAAAACAGTTATCGACTAATTCGATGACCCGTTTTTTTTCATCACTGCGCACACTATCGATAAATAGCGGCCCAGTCTGGTTGACCCAAACCTCAACTGTAAATTGCCGCCGCTTTGCCGCCAGCGCCAAACCGATCGGGTGACAGCCGCCAGGCCCGGACGTCATAAAAATAGTGGTCGCTTCACGCCACAGGCTGAGTTCTTCCTCCTGCGACGGTTGATAAGACCTGTTTAAACCATGCATGGCCATCATCAGCGATGCCGGCCCACAGGTAAACGGCGTGGTTTGCCTTAGCCAGTGCACCGAACGGTGTTGGAAATTGCCGTGATAACGGCGGATGCGTTTTTGGTAACGCAATGCGTCTTTGTGGTCTTGATAATAATCGCGGTAGATGCCGAATTTTTTGTAGCCCAGCCATTCATAAAGTTTGATCGCCGAAGTATTATCGACGCTGACTTCAAGCCGTAGATACAGCCTGCCGGCATCGCTGGCGGCCTGTTCGCCGGCCGACATCAGCAATTTGGCGATGCCTTCGCCTCTATGCTGAGGTGCAACGGCCAGCGAATAGACTCTGGCCAGCCGGGTGCCGGGGTGGTAAATAATCAGGTTATAACCGACGATTGTTCCTTCCATATCGGCAACCAGTAGAGCGCGATGTTCTGTGGTTATCCAGTGCTTGAAGCTGCGTCGGCTTAATTGATCGGTGTCGAAACAGCTTTCCTCAAGCGTGACCAATTGATTAAGATCGGTTAACAACACAGGGCGAATTACAACACTCAAGAGGATACCCCCTGCAAGCCTTGCGCAATCACCTGTCTGGCGCGGAACAATACCATTTCCTGCCATGCCTGATCACTTGGACAAAAATGACGGCGCATGATTTTGCTGTGTTCCAGGCGGTCTTGCTCGTTACCGGATTGCGCCCATAACTGATGGTCGCGCAGTAGTATTTCAAATAATTGATCGGTGCTAAACGTGCCGAATTCGAGGGTGACGTAACAACTGCGTTTATTCATGATCGCATGCCAGGCATAATCCAGAAGCCCCGTTTTCGGCACCGAGCTGGACGTACCCAGCAGCGGCAATGCAACCGAATCGCCATACCAATGATGGGCTGTACGCGTTCCCCCACTGTCCGGCTGATGGTCGCAAATAATTTCGCCGTAGCCGTAAGAGCCCAGTCCGGTATGTAGGTCGATGACCGCCAAATCACGCTGTTGCAGGGTATATCGGCGCATCAGGTCTTCGCAGACCAGTCTGCCGTGCGCGGGCGCTTTGCCGCCATAAAACGGCCCGGGCGGATCGCTGTATTGTCCGGCGCTGACGGCTTTTTCCAGGGCTACGCGGCCATGTTGTTGTTCAAATCCGGCAAGAGCGATTTTTCGTTGTGCGGCATCTTCCAGGTAGAACGTATCTTTGAGCAGGTCATAGCCTTTGTTTTCAGGCAAGGGCCTGGAAAAATCGATAGCATTACGGTTAAGATCAATGCCGTCGGCATCGCAACGCCGTTGCCAGGTATAACCCCACGGCGTCAGCGCGTGTATCATTAACACCGCGGTATTGTCCGGAATGACGACATGCCCCCCGGTAATCAAGCCTATCTGATCGATTTGTATCGCGCTACCGGCAAAGCCTTCAATACCGTGCGTTCCACCGATTAGAACCAGTACTCTTGAAGCATCTTCCGAACCGATCCAGACCGTGTCGGTCGTCAGTTCTTCGCCTTCGGGCCCGCTGCCGGCACACCGATAAGATCGGCATTGCTTATGGCAGGACAATTTTATTGTCTGTTCCAGCCATCGCTGCCGGGCAACGGCATAACTGCCGGGAAAAACAGCGGTATCGAAAGCGGCAATAGGAAGATGATAAGACATAACAGTTACCTAAAAGTTTCTTTCATTAGCATAGCCCCTGTTAAGTTAAATTAGGAAATATTTTTCAATCCGTATAAAAACTCCTTGTGCAATCAACCGGCCGGTTACAGAATTAAGCCTTACCTAACTTACAGGAGTTTTTATGGCGCGTACTCTTCTGGTTGTTGACGATCTCTCCGACTGGAATCCTTATTACCCCAGTGATCAAGTCATCACTTTTGAAACTTATCTTGCGACCGAGCAGGATGAATCTCAGCAACGTGTCCGCATCATCAATCTTTGCAGCAGCTATCGTTATCTTTCCGACGGCTATTATTGCTCGTTGCTGGCCGAAGCCAGAGGCCATCACGTTATTCCTTCAGTTAAAGTGCTGAACGATCTGGGTAAGAAAGCGCTCTACCGCTTGCAGCTCGATGATTTGTCGCAAACGCTGGAGCGCGCATTTAAAACCGCCGACAAGGACAGGGAAGTCACCTTGATGAGTTATTTCGGCACCACGCACGATCCTGCTTTTCATGAACTGGCCAGATTATTGTTCGAGCGCTTTTCCTGTCCGATTCTGGAAGTGACCTTGCACTACTACCCGCAGCAATGGGAGATCATCGGCTTAAAGGCTATATCGCATCGGCATCTGGATGATGCCCAGCAAACCGTTTTTGCCGATGCACTGGATAAATTCAGCACCAAAGTCTGGCGCAAAGGCCGCGCCCGTAAAGCGGCCCGATTCGATCTTGCGATACTGGTTAATCCCGAAGAGCAGTTACCGCCAAGCAACCGTGGCGCATTGAAAAAATTCATCAAAATCGGCAGGCAATTGGGTATTGAAATAGAGCTGATCACCCAGCAGCATTATGTGCGTTTGCCCGAGTTTGACGGTTTGTTTATCCGCGAAACCACCAATATAGATCACCACACCTACCGTTTCGCCAAAAAAGCCGAAGCCGAGGGGCTGGTGGTTATCGACGATCCGACGTCGATGCTGCGTTGCACTAATAAAGTTTACCTCGCCGACTTGTTCCGTACCCATAAGGTACCTACGCCCAAGACCTGGCTGCTGCATAAAGGCAATACCGCGCATTTGGACAGAGTGGAAGCGGAAGCCGGATTTCCGGTGGTAGTAAAAATCCCGGACGGTTCTTTTTCTCGCGGCATCGTTAAAGTCAATGACCGGAAAGAGCTGGAACTTAAAGTGGAAGAGCTGTTCCAAAAATCCGCGTTGCTGCTGGCGCAGGAATTTCTCTATACCGACTTTGACTGGCGCATCGGGATTTTCAATAACAAAGCTTTATATGCATGCCGTTATTACATGGTTAAAAACCACTGGCAGATTTACCGTCACGGCGGCAGCCGAATCGATACCGGCAGTTTCGCCACCTTGCCGACTTTTGAAGTACCCAAAGCCGTACTCGACGCCGCTTTAAAAGCGACCCAGCCGATAGGTAACGGTTTATATGGCGTCGATGTTAAAGAAAAAGACGGCAAAGGTTATGTCATCGAAGTCAATGACAATCCCAATATCGATAGCGGTGTCGAAGATAAATATCTGGGCGATGAACTGTATCGATTGATTATGACCGAATTACTGCGGCGCATGGAAAATCGCAGTAAAGGCGTATGATTGCTTCTTATGCCATTATCCTCCTGCGAGCTATTTTCTTTCTAAAACTTTAATCAGAGGCAGCCATGTTCAAAGCCAATTTATTTACATTCTTGCTTATAGCAGCAATGACTTTTCAAAACGTTTATGCGGATGACGATATAAATTCTGCGTTGCTGAAAACGCAAGACTGCCTTAGAAACCAAAATTGCGATGCCGCGAAGACCGAGACAGGAAGGGCGGCTGAGCAGAAGGCTTTAGAGGCAGTGGGTGGAAACGCCGGTAACATGCAAGAGCTATATAACATCTCTGCCGATATCATGCCTATCCTGCTGCAACAAACGGGCGGAGATCCGGCAAAAATGCAAGCCCTGATGCTGAAAGCTCAGACTGATCCAGAGAGTTTCTTGAATTCATTATCGCCGGAAGTGCAAGCCAAGATTAAAAACGCCTCGGATGCAGTAGAAAAGAATAAGGCGGCCGGGCAAAAGCCGTAATTTTAAATCTTATAAACATCAATTTGATAAATTTAGGTGTGCAAGCTTCGCCTCGGCAATTGCTCCTGCATTGCTATCTCCTGCATCTTGCAGTCGTAAAGCGCCTACTTTTGATGCTGGCAAGGCAGGCGAAGCCTGCACTTCAAAGCATCTCTTTCATGCCAGTTGGATTAGGCGGAGCCCTCAAGCTTCGTTTTGTTGAAAATCTTGTTAAATAGAGGCTAATCATGCGGCGCAATGCGCTACAAGACGTTAAACTATGGCAATAATTTTTTGTAATCCGCTAAGCCGGATTGCGCCTTACCACCCTATTGAATCATCCTGTATTTAAGTGATGGCGGCCATACCAGATGGCTTTGATTTAAAAATGAAGAAAATTAAGAAAACTAAGAAAGTTAAGAACATCAATCAAACGGACTTGTTTGAACTGTTAGAACAGCTGGAACAATTGAAGGAGGTCGAATCGGAATTAAATATGACTTCTTCGCTTGGACTGTTGGAATTAAACACGATTGTAGAAAAACAAGTTGATTGGGTCGATTCGGAGCTATTAACTTAACCAGATCCGTAACCTTTAGATTGGGAACCCGGCAGCGAAGCTCTAGGTAACCGCTTCTGCATCCATGCAGTCGCAGTTTCGCGAAACGGGAAGCTGGAGCTTCCGTAGCTTAATTTCAAGCTAGAACTTTTTTTATCGTTCCCACGCTCCGGAGACTGTGAAAGTATTTTTGAAAATATGACGCATACTATTTTAGTGACTTCTAAGTCATTGTTTTATTCATGTGGGAGGGGCTTTAGCCCCGACTTTCGGGGCTAAAGCCCCTCCCACATGAATACTTTCACAGTCTCTCCGGCGTGGGAACGCCGTGATGAACGCTCCAGCGTCCCATTGACTGGTTGAGAGTTTTATCGTTATTGGTGTCCCGCAACGCTGGAGCGTGGGAACTATTAAAAATTCATGAAGATCAATTAAATTTCGAGGAGAGAAACATCATGCCGATTATCTCTATGTTTTATGGCATCATAATCCGTTTGTACTTGATGGATAACAAGCAGCATAACCTGCCGCATGTCCATGCCAAATATGCCGAGTTCGAGGCATCCATCGACATCGTTGACGGTGAAATTCTTTCAGGTGAATTGGCCGCGCAAGCAATTGCGTCTTGTGCAGGCTTGGATAGAGCTGCACCGCGACGAACTGATGGCCGATTGGGAACTGGCTGTCAGTGGCGAGAATCCGTACAAAATCGCTCCACTGTGAGGCCGCTATGTATTGGGATGTAAAAACTGTGAAGCCGTTGCCGGATTTTTGCATCTATGTCGAGATCGAAGATGGACGCAAGGGAGTATTTGACTTGAAGCCGTACCTCGATCACGGCGTTTTTCGTGAGCTTCGGAACGTGCATTATTTCAATCAGGTCGGCATTCTATTTGGGGCAGTAACTTGGCCCAACGAGCAGGACATCGCTCCTGAAACGCTACTTGCTGAAATGGTTCCGATGGAATCAGTCGCGTCTCATTAGGGCGGTAGTTCTGACGAAGGAAGCGCATCAATCATGAATTAACCAGGAGTCTACTATATATGCAAACCAGCAGCCAATTAATACACCATAACCAGACTACCCTTCCTGAACCCGTTTTGGAAGCCCTGAATCTGCGCGAAGGCGATGAGATTGTTTTTGAAATCGATTAGGCCGGTGTCCACCTGCGCAAAGCCCAGCCTATTGATGCTGCCTTTACAAAAGCGTTGCAAGATACTTTGAGCGAATGGGATTCTGCTGCGGACAACGAAGCGTATGCAGATCTTTGAATCATTTTCAGTTGTGATAGTGCCTTTCCCGTTCACGGATCAGGATACGACAAAAAGACGGCCTGCTATTATGCTTCCAATACCTTATTTAACGCTTCAGTGGGGCATTCAGTTTTGGCGATGGTTACCAGTGCCAAAAATTCCAATTGGTTACACGATGTGAATATCTCCGATTTGAAGAGCACCGGACTTTCTTCAGCTTCCATTGTTCGAATGAAATTATTTACCTTGGATAATCGCTTGATCATCAGGAAAGCCGGTATTCTAGCTGACTCCGATCAGTAAGCAGTTATAAACGCTTTCAATCAGTTGTTTAACCGTTTTTGAAACTATGTTCCAGGTTAGCGAAAAATAAATAGTTAGCTAGGCCTTAAGTTGGACTTCGTGTCTACGTAGTTGAAAGGTACGCACAGCGTACCCTACGAGGCTTGATTAAACAGGTTGCAGATTGGCCTTATTCAACTTTCCATCGATATGTTGATCAGGGGCTTTATTCGTTGGATTGGGCAACGTCCTCAAGTATTCGTTTTGTTGATGGCGAGCGTGGGTGAGTATTTTGCGAGATAGATGCTAATCATGCGGCGCAATACGCTACGCTATTGCGCCCTACGGATTCTACAGATACCCTCTTACCAACTGATTATTTATTTTTCCTGACCTTGGTTACGCCATTTTTGATAAAACGCAATAAAGCACACTGTAGGGCGTCAATAGCGTAGCGTATTGCGCCGCATGAAGTGCAGATAGCGCCTTACCGTGTTGTATAAGCCATCACGCCGATTCCTATCAGGTGAACGAACCTGTAGAATGGGTAATCAAAAAATTAAACCACTATTTATATGACCGAAAAAGAAGAATTTGCAAAAAAACTTGAAGAATTTGTCACCGAATTTAAAGAGCATATTAGTAGTGATGACGGTCAATGGACAATAAAAGGCTTCATCGATATTTTTAAAAACGTATACACAATTTCTTCTGATACGAAAATTGTATCGAAAATTCTTGAAATTCATCTATTCCCTAAAATTTTGCAGTTTGCACAAACTAATGGATACAAGGTAGTTCTTGCTGATCACCAGAATTATTACCCCGACATATCATTTGTCAAAGCCAGCGATGAATCCATCAGATTCGCTGTTGATTTTAAGACAACCTATCGGAACCCAAAAAAGTCACATTTATGCAATGGATTTACACTGGGCTCACACGGCAAATATTTTGAACATCGCACCAGTACCAAAAATATCCAGTTTCCCTACAGTACGTATTCAGGCCATTTCTGTCTTGGCATCATCTACGATAGGGTAGATGGCGCAACCATTGATGAAACAAGAGCGTACAATATCGATGAACTGCATTCAATTGCTTCGGTAGTAAGAAACTTCCACTTTTTCGTTGCAGAAAAATGGAAAATCGCCAGCGACAAAGGCGGTAGCGGTAACACAGCCAACATAGGAAGTATCAATAATATCGCCGATATAATCAGTGGTCAGGGTATGTTTTCAAAGCTTGGCGAACACTGGTTTGATGAGTATTGGATAAACTACAGAAAAATAACGATCCTAGACGGAAAAGGTGAAGCAAAAATAATCTCTACGCTACGAGATTTCGTAGAGTACAAAAACGGTGATCTATCTTTGGTTATAAATAAGAGGAATGGCGAAGAATGATCGCAAAAACCGGTGTGCCACCGATCAAGTCGCAAGGCATAAAAACCAAGCTTGTACCTTGGATAAAAAGTATTGTCCCTAGCGATTTTACTGGTGTGTGGATTGAGCCTTTTATGGGAACTGGTGCAGTAGCTTTTAATGTCGCGCCTCAGCGTGCAATTTTATGTGACGCCAATCCTCATTTAATTAATTTTTATTCCGGTATAGCTTCCGGGGAAATAACGCCAGAAGTGGTTAAGGAATACCTAATACGCGAAGGCGAACTCCTCTTATCAAAAGGTGAAGATCATTATTACTTTATAAGGGATAGGTTTAATTCCGAGCATTCTCCACTAGATTTTCTATTCGTTAATCGCGCCGGATTTAATGGCATGATCCGCTTCAATCGAAAAGGAGGATTCAACATCCCTTTCTGTAAAAAGCCGCAACGCTTCGCGCAAGCCTATATAACGAAAATCACTAATCAAGTGGATTGGGCTTGTAAAATAATTAAGACAAAAGAATTCGTATTCAAACATCAAGATTTTAACAAAACCATTTCTGAAGCATCACCATCAGACATTATCTATTGCGATCCACCTTATATTGGTAGGCATGTTGACTACTATAATGGCTGGGATGATTCTCACGAAAGAGAACTATTCGATAGGCTTTCTGATTTTGAAGGAAAGTTTATTTTATCAACATGGCATCATAATGATTACCGGGAAAACGAATACATCAAAACCATATGGTCAAAGCATTCCGTTCTCACCCGTGAGCATTTCTATCATGTTGGAGGTAAGGAAACAAACAGGAATCCTGTTATTGAAGCTTTAGTGACAAATTTCAATGCTATTTCTATTGAACGAAAAAAAGAAAGCCCAATTCAATACTCGCTGTTTGAAACGCAAGCGAAATATGGCGCGGCATAATAAATCATTTCGGCAAACACGCTAAAGTTCACTGTCGAGTTGAGCTTTTATTACTGTTCGTAATTAAACCCAGTCCATGCTAGCTACCCTAGTCCGCTTCTCCATCCGTTTTTACGGCATTGTTATCGCGCTTGCGATATTAATCCTACTCTACGGCAGTTACCGTTTCGCCACGGCGGGTCTGGATATTTTTCCCGAATTCTCGCCCAAGCAGGTCATCATTCAAACCGAATCGCCGGGCCTTTCTTCGGAGCAGGTTGAGGTGCTGGTCACCCAGCAAATCGAAACCTCGATCAGCGGTTTGATCGGCATGAAGTCGGTGCGTTCGGAATCGATTCAGGGCCTGTCGATTATTATTGCGACTTTTGTCGAAAATAGCGATGTGTACCGCAACCGCCAGCTGATCAGCGAGCGCTTGAGCACGCTATCGGGACTGCTGCCAATGGGCATTACGCCGGTTGCGATACCGTTGTCGTCATCTTCGGCGACGGTTTTAACGATCGGTTTAAGCAAGGATGGCCAGCCGGATTTAATGGCTCTGCGCAGTTTGGTCGACTGGACGATAGTGCCGCGCTTGAAGGCCGTTCCGGGAGTCGCCGACGTGAACGTGTTCGGTGGCGATATTCAGCAGCTGCAAATCCAGGTCGATCCGCTGCAATTGCATCGCTTTAACCTGACGCTGGAAGACATTATCCTGGCTGCGTCACAGGCCGGGCATATTCAGGGCGGCGGTTTTATCGAAAACGACAACCAGCGTTTTACCTTGCAGGTCACCGGGCAACCCGCCACGCCGGAACAATTCGGAAAAATTATCGTCAAGCGGGATCAGGGCCGCAACGTGACTTTGGGCGAAGTTACTACGATTAAATATGCACCGGAGCCGCCGATCGGTGCGGCGCAAATTCTGGGTAAGCCCGGCATTGTGATGATGGTGATCGGCCAGTACGGAGCTAATACCTTGTCGGTGTCCCGGCAGGTCGAGCAGACGCTGCAAGAGTTCGAGCCGATTTTCAGCAAGCAGGCTATTAATTTTTACTCGCACCTGTTCCGCCCTGCCGATTATATCGAACGCTCGATGAGCAATTTGTCCGGGCATTTGCTGATCGGCGGTTTGTTCGTGCTGATCATCCTGTACTTGTTTTTGTTTAATTTCCGCACTGCATTTATTTCCGCGCTGGCGATTCCTGTGTCGTTGGTCGGTGCGGTCATTGCGCTGCTGGAATTCGGGGTCAATCTCAACATCATGGTGCTGGGCGGCTTGGCTATCGTATTGGGCGAGGTGGTTGACGATGCGATTATAGATACCGAAAACATTTTCCGGCGCTTGCGCGAGAACCGTCTGTTAGCCCGGCCGCTGCCGGTAGCCGATGTGGTTTATAGTGCATCGCTGGAAGTGCGAAGTTCCGTGGTTTACGCCAGCTTCATCGTCGCGCTGGTTTTTGTGCCGTTATTAACCTTAAGCGGCGCTGCCGGGCGCTTGTTTGCGCCATTGGGATATTCCTACATTCTGGCGATTTTAATGTCTTTGCTGGTCGCGCTGACTTTAACGCCGGCGCTGTGCTATGCGTTGCTTGGCAATGCCGACTTCGCCAATGACGATCCGCCGCTGATCAAGCGCATCAAGCCGCATTACAAGGACTTGCTAAGCACGGTTTCCAGGCATTTCAAGCCGGTCATTATCGGCAGCGTTATCGTTTGCTTGGCAGGCTTGTCGGCTTTTTTCAGTCTCGACAGCAAGTTCCTGCCCGAATTGCGCGAAGGCCATTACATTGTGCATACCACCAGCATTCCCGGCACTTCGTTACAGGAATCGATCAGAATCGGCAGCAAGCTGACCGAGCAATTTATGACGATTCCCGGTATACAATCGGTATCGCAATGGGCGGGCAGGGCAGAACGGGGCGCCGATACTTACGGTAGCCATTACAGCGAGTATGAAGTGAGGCTTGAGCCGATGTCGGGCGCGGAGCAGCAGCAGATAAAGGATCGACTGCGGGCGGTTCTGGTCGGTTTTCCGGGCATTTTGTTTGAGGCCAATACTTTTTTAACGGAGCGGGTCGATGAAACCATTTCAGGCTACACCTCGCCGGTGGTGGTTAATATTTACGGCAACGACCTGAATCAGCTCGATGCGAAAGCGCAGGCGGTGGCCGAGATCATGCGCGACATAGACGGCGCTACCGATGTGCAGTTGCGCTCGCCGCCCGGTACGCCGCTGCTGCAAATTGTGTTGAATCTCGACCAGCTCAGCTTTTGGGGCGTGTTGCCTGCGCAGATTGTCGACACTTTGCAGGCCGCTTACGAAACCCGGGTGGTCGGCAAAAACATTCAGGGCAATAAAATCTATAACGTTGCGGTGACCTTGACGCCGGAACTAAGACAACAACCTGAATCGATAGCCAAGCTGCCGATCAGGACCCAGGACGGGACAATGATTACGCTGGAGCAGGTCGTGGAAATCAGGCATTCGGCCAGCCGTTACAATATTCTTCATCAAGGTTCGCAGCGGCGGCAAACCGTGACCGGTAATGTGATCGACCGGGATTTGGATGAATTTATGGCCGAACTTAAAAGTAGAGTATTAAAAGAGGTTCCGTTTTCTGCGGATGTTTATCCCGAATTTACCGGTGCGGCGGTTGAACAGGCGCAGGCGCGCAAGGAATTGATTTTGCATTCTCTGCTGGCCGGAGCCGGAGTACTGATTTTTGTGTATATCGCGATCGGCAGTACGAGGCATATGTTATTGACGCTCGCCAACCTGCCTTTTGCGCTGATCGGCGGGGTTGCCGCCGTGGTGTTGACCGGGGCTACGCTGTCGGTCGGTTCGGTCGTAGGCTTTGTGACACTGTTCGGCATTACCGTGCGCAACAGCATCATGCTGTTGTCGCATTATCGTTATCTGGTCGAAGTCGAAGGCAAGAGCTGGGACTTGGACACCGCCGTACTGGGCGCGCAGGAACGCTTGCCGTCGATCTTAATGACAGCGCTGGTTACCGCGCTGGCAATGTTCCCGATTGCGTTCAACAGCGATAATCCGGGACGTGAAATCATGGGGCCAATGGCGGCGATTATTATCGGCGGCCTGGCCTCTTCAACATTGCTGAACTTATTATTGCTGCCCGCCCTTTTGTTGCGCTATGGAAAATTTAACAGCCAAGCTGAAACCGATAGATAAAGATTCCGAGGCGATTATTCTGCTGCACGGTCTGACCAGAACCGGCCGCAGCATGAATAAAGCCGCCAAGCTGCTGACGGCTTACGGCTATCAACTCGTCAATGTCGATTATCCTTCGCGGAGCGCGGACATCGGCATTTTGGCGCAAAAATATATTACCCAGGCATTGAAGCAGTGCGACGGGAACAGTATTAAAAAAATCCATTTCCTGACGCATTCGATGGGCGGCATTTTGCTGCGGCATTTTCTGGCTAATCAAACTATCGAGAAGTTGGGGCGAGTGGTGATGCTGGCTCCACCCAATCAAGGCAGCGAAGTGGTCGATAAACTGGGAAACTGGAAGCTGTTTTATTTTCTAAACGGCCCGGCCGGATTACAGCTGGGTACCGCTGATAACAGTGTGCCGAATCAGCTTGGGCCGGTGAGTTTTCAGCTTGGGATAATTGCCGGGAATAAAACCGTTAATCTTTTGTTATCAAGGTTAATCCCCAGCGCCAATGACGGTAAGGTGTCGGTAAGCCGGGCGCAAGTGGAAGGTATGAAAGATTTTATTGTTATGCCGTATTCGCATTCTTTCATAATGCAGCGGGAAGCTGTTATAAAACAGGCGTTACATTTTATTCAGCAGGGAACTTTTGCCGGATGAGTCAGTCATGTTTTCCATCCCGGCTATTCGACATTAATTCGGCTTGAAGATGCTCACACATTTGTAGTGCCGAATCGCGTTCATGTTCGATTTGTTTAAGCTCGTCCTTAGCTTTTAAAACTTCGAATTCAAGTTTGATGGAACGCTTGAACCACTCATCGCCTGATAATTTAAGCGCCTTGTTTTTCCGGACTAAATCAAAAATTCGTTTGTTCGAACGGTCTAAATGTGCGGCTACGGCTTGTAGCTGGTTTTGAACGATGTAAAGCGATTCAACGCATTTTTTTACGCCTTCGCTCATTATTTGTTGGGCTTTGCAGCTTTGGTTCAATTCATGCGTTTTTTGTGATAACTCATCTTCAAGCCGTTCGATCTTTTCCATCGCGGCATCATATTTTTCGCTAATCCCAACGGCTCTTATATCCGTATCGACCAGAGCATTAGTATTACTATATTTTTTAGTGAAATTGAACATAGTTAGACATTTTTCATGAAGACGAAATACGTTAATCTAAAAAATCGGTTGTGTTGTACAGACGGCTTTAGGATAGAGAGTTCAACCTATTGAATCAATAAGTGCTGTTACCTATCAGGTTGAATTCGTTATTGGACTGAAAGTATCGCATAATCAATGGATTAGGCGTTTTTTAGTTCCGAATGATCTTTGGATGTCAATAAATACGGGCTAATGCAGAGCAGTTTTTCGATAAACGTGGGGTGATCAGGAGGCAGCGAGCCGCCATAGCGGTGCCGAGCCTGCCTGAGCCTGTTGAAGAGCGAATCGTTTGAGGGATTAATGTGCTTCATGGCATGAAGCACATCTTTTAAGTTGGGCAATATGTCTAATTAAAACTCTTCCCATTCGTCACTGGAAGACGGCGGAATCGGCTTAGGATGGATGGTCGCCACTTTTTTAGTTGCCGCTTGCCGTGTTTCTTTTTGCGGCGGCGCTGCATAAAAAGACGTGGCTTGGGACATGCCGCCCTGCGTATTGCGGGAATAACTGTCCACTTTAAATTGCGCTACCGTGACCGACAGGTTTTGCGCCTGTTCTTCCAGCGATTCCGCGGCAGCGGCGGCTTGTTCCACCAATGCGGCATTCTGCTGGGTTACGTCGTCCATCTGGTTGATGGCTTGGTTGACTTGCTCGATACCGGCTGTTTGCTCCGTTGAGGCGGAGCTGATTTCAGACATCATGACGGTAACGCCGCGAATGGAGTTGACGATTTCCTCCATGGTTTGCCCGGCTTGTGTGACCAGTTTACTGCCGCCGGCGACTTTAATGACCGAATCGTCAATCAGCTGTTTGATTTCACCGGCAGCCGTAGCGGCGCGTTGCGCGAGGTTTCGCACTTCCACGGCCACCACCGCAAAACCACGGCCTTGATCACCGGCGCGCGCCGCTTCAACGGCGGCATTAAGGGCAAGGATGTTGGTTTGGAACGCAATGTCGTCGATGACCGAAATAATGTCGCCGATCTTGCGCGAGGAATCGTTAATATCATCCATCGTCCGAACCACCTGATCGACCACTTCGACGCCTTTACCGGCTATATTGGATGCATCAACGGCAAGTTGATTGGCCTGTTTGGCGTTTGCGGCATTATGCTGCACGGTGGAGGTCAGCTCTTCCATACTGGCTGCAGTTTGTTCGAGGCTGGCGGCCTGCTCTTCGGTGCGATGCGACAAGTCATTGTTGCCGGAGGCAATTTCTTTCGATCCGGTATTAATGTTGTCAGTGGCTTCTTTAATTTGAAATACGATGTCCTTGAGTTTTTCCACCGTGATATTGGCGTCATCCTTGAGTTGCCCGAAACTACCGGCATAGTCATTGGTAATGGTTTGGGTCAGGTCGTTGCGGGACAGCGCGCCCAGAACGCGCACCACATCATTGATGCCGTTCTCGGTAGTTTCCAGAAGCTCATTAAGCACTTCGCCCAGCTGTTTAAAAAAGCCTTCTTTATCCTGTGTTTTGATACGCCGGGTAAAGTCGCCCATGACGGCATCGTATACAATGGTAGCCACTTCCTGCTCTACTGCGACTTCAACAGTGCGATCCAGCCATTCGGCCACAAAACCAATGCGCTCACCGCTTTCGCTGATAACCGGATCGGCAACGATGACCAAATTGTGACCGCCGATAATCAACTCAGAACGAAACGAGTCGGTTAATTTTCCGAGCATATCGCGTTGATGAGCCGGGTTTTTATGAAAAATATCAATATTGGCTCCCATCAATTTATCGGCGTTAAAATCCGGCAACTGTTCACGAATGCCGGTTTCCGCCTTTTTGAACATGCGTTGCACAGCGTGGTTCATATAGATAATATTAAAATTGGAATCGGCAACCATGACTCCCGAATGAACATTATCCAGCGCGCGGTTAACTCGCAAGGCATTCGTCGTCAGTTGCCTGGATTCGGCTAATTGCGAATTTAACATCACTTGTGCGACGTAAATGCCACGCAATAAATCGCCCAGTTGATCGTTCCTGCTTAAATCAAACTTATTTTTAAATTGCCCGCCCGCTATGGAATAAAGCGCATAAATACTGGTTTCCAGCGTAGCAACGACATCACGCGCCAGATTGATAATAATGCCGACAGCCGTTATGGTCAGTACAGATGTCGTCGCTAGCAGCAAATAGTCTTGAGCTAAAAACAACCGGTACATTAAAAAACCGGTCAGCGCCAACAGCATCGTTAATACCAACGCTATTTTTTTCGAGATAGCTATTTCGTTGACTGTTTTGACGGCGGCGGCAATCCCTGTAGGCCTTAGCTTTGCCGTATTGTCATTCAGCTTTTTGTATAATTCTTCCGCTTTGGCTATCTGCTCCCGGCTGGGCGCATAACGGGCAGACAAATATTCTTGCAGGACTCCATTTTTATAGATCGGCACCACATTGGCTTCGACCCAGTAATAGCCGCCGGATTTAGTCCGGTTTTTTACCGGAGCGGTCCAGGGCCTGCCTTGATTTATCGTCATCCATAAATCATCGAAAGCCGCTTCCGGCATATCGGGATGACGAACGATGTTATGGTTGGAACCGATTAATTCTTCCCTTGTAAAGCCGCTGATGGCGACAAACGCATCATTAGCGTAGGTAATACAGCCTTTTAAATCAGTCCGGCTAACCAATATCTCGCCTTTTTTCATCAAGACTTCTTTATCTGTTACCGGCATATTGATTTTCATAAACTGTCTCCTGTTATTATTATTTGAAAGGGTGGTTTATCAGGTTGTTAATCAGTGCCCTTAGGCCTTTTTTAATTATGGGTATTATAGGCATTGTCTGGGAATGTTGTTGCGGATTGATTGTAGATTTCATCCGAAGACTTCCTGTCGGCGGTGGTTTTTTGCAAAGTATCCCTGATCAGAACGATCAGTTCAGGCACGTCGAAGGGTTTGGTCAGGTAGGCCATAAAACCGGCCTTTAGTCCGGCTTCAACATCACTAGGCATGGCCGCCGCACTGACGGCAATCACAGGAATTAAGGCCGTGTGCGAATTGGACTTGAGTATATGCAGCGCTTCCAGACCGCTCATGCCGGGCAGGTTGATATCCATTAGCACCAGATCCGGTTGGTCTTCATTGATCATTGCCAGCCCGATTTCTGCGCTTTCGGCGATGAGCAGTCGTATGTCTTGATGCATATAGAAAATATGCTTCATGACTTCTATATTGATTGGGCTGTCTTCAACGTAGAGCACGCATTTTCCGGTTGGCCGGGATTTATCCGAGGACTCACTTTGTGACTTAATTGACGGTTCCATAAAGTTTTTGTAGTCGGATAAGGCATGAGGCAATTCGAACCAAAACCGGCTGCCGATACCCAGCGTGCTATCAAAACCAATACGTCCGCCCATACCTTCGATCAATCGTTTACAGATGACCAGACCGATACCGGTTCCTTCGATATTTGACTTTTCGGCTCCCAGCCGATGGAAAGCCTGGAATATTTCCGGGCGGCGCTCATTAGGAATGCCGGTGCCGGTATCGGCAATGGTAACGCGCACAGAATCGCCCGCCACAGCGCAGGATAACATCACGCTGCCGTCTTGCCGGTTGTACTTGAGCGCGTTGGACAACAGGTTTAACAGAATCTGCCGCATCCGCGACATGTCGGCACGCAGATGTAAATTAGCGGCGCAGGAATACTGTATAGCGACATTCCGGGATGTCGCGGCAGGAAGTGAGAGCGACACGGCTTCGCTGATTAACGGCGACAGCGCAATGGTTTCGATTTTAAAATCCGTCTTGCCGCTCTCAATGCGGGTCAGATCGAGAATTTCGTTAATCAGGTTCAGCAGATGACGGCCGCTGTTCATAATGTGTCCGACAGCTTCTTTTTTGGCATCGGCCGGGGTTAACTTGTCCATGTCCAGCAACTGGGAGAAGCCGATGATGGCGTTGAGCGGAGTGCGTAATTCGTGGCTCATATTGGTCAGAAATTCCGATTTAGCCAGGTTGGCGAATTCCGCATCCAGTTTGGCCTGTTTCAATGCGGCTTCGACTTGCTTGCGTTCGGTGGTATCTACACCCATACAAACGAATAACGGCATATCCTCACTAGGAATCGGAAACGTCGTGGAAGAGATAAAGAGTTGCCGGCCATCACGATGCCGGATGATGTCTTCAACAGGGCCGAGGGCTTTCTTGTGGGTGTTGATCCAGGCCAGCTTAGCATGAAAATCGTGCGCTTCTTCCTCGGTTTGAGCCAGCTGGTCGAGCGTTTTGCCGTAAGCCTCTGCCGCGCTCCAGCCGAAGATTAGCTCTGAGGCGTGATTCCAATACTGAACCCGGCCATCCAGGTCATACCATTGCACGGCGACATTCGGAGTGTTCTCCAAAGAAGCTGAAAGGCGCTGCTCCGCTATCTTAAGCGCGGTAATATCACGCATAAAACCATGCCACAATGTATCGCCGTTGGCCAGCCGTTCAGGCGTCGAATTGATCTCCACCCAGATAACGCCCAGCTGAGGACGCACGATTCGGAGCGATTCATAGCAGGGTGTAAGGTTGCGGCCGGAGGCCTGAATCGATTCCCGAATCCGTCCGGCATCGTCCGGGTGTATCAGCGAAAGAAATATTGCTGCGTCCGCCATCAGCAGTTCCGGGTCGATACCCAAAATGCGGCGCGAGCCCTCGCTGATATAAGGAAAGCTGGTATTGGCGTTGCTGCTGCATAAGAGCTGATAGATGACGCCCGGTACATTAGCCGCAATTTTTTGTTGGCGGGAGGCCAGTTTTCTCGCTACGGTTTCCCGCTCAAGCAAGCTCTGCATCATACGCGAACCGATGAGCGCGAAGATGACCGCATAAGCGGTTAAATTCCAAACCATATTCAACCAGGTCAATGGATGATAGGCGTAAACCTGATAGTCCAGGTCGAACTGGAGCCAATGACCGCTCGCCGCTATGCCGACCAGGATAAGGCACAGGGTATTGCCGGCAATCAGCCAGGCCGCAGTTCGTCCGCTCAGGAACAGGATAGAAATGAAGGCGAACAATATGGTGTACAGCGCACCCACTGCGACGGGACCCAGCTGTACCAGCCCGCCTATGGTTGTCAGCCAGATTACAGCCAGCAAACCGAAAACGCGGAATCGATAGGAACAGCGGTTGCGGCCCAGCCACATGAACCAAAGCAGGACCAGTAACAGAAGATGTATCAACAGCAATGGCTTCCAGCCGATAATCAACATCCTGGCAGCGGAAATAGACACGCCAGGGCCGGCGGCAATGCTTAACCAAAGTAGTGCATCGTTGAGCAGCCGGTTGCGCAAGCCGGCAAAGTCTTCCGGCAGTAATTTGTTCATATCAAACCTATCTCACTGGTTGCGGTTTTATTCAAAGCTTTCCTCACCTGAGCGATTAAATCAGGAACGTCGAACGGTTTGGTCAGATAGCTCGTCACGCCGGATTTTAAGCCGAGCTCAACATCGCCGAGCATGGCGGCAGCACTGACCGCAATCACCGGGATCGAGGCGGTGTCCGGATGGGTTTTAAGCCTGCGGATGGCCTCCAGGCCGGTCATTCCCGGAAGATTGATGTCCATCAGCACCAGACCCGGTTGCGTTTCAAAGATCATCTCAAGCCCCGATTCGGCGTTCTTGGCAGTTAGCAGCTCAATATCCGGGAGTAGCCGAAACACATGCTTCATGACGTTGATGTTGGTTAAGTTGTCCTCAATATAGACTACTCGATTGCTAAATACTTGGCTTTTAGTTGAGTTATTTTTCGAGGCCGCAACAGAAACTGCTGTGGCTATTTCACGAGTACCCGCGGCAGGAGGCAATTCAATCCAGAATCGGCTGCCGACGCCGGTAGTGCTGTCAAAACCGATACGTCCGCCCATGGCTTTAATCAGCCGTTGGCAAACGACAAGACCGATGCCGGTGCCTTCGATACTGGTTCTCTCGGCGCCCAGCCGATGGAACGGCTGGAACATTTCCGGACGGCGCTCATCGGGAATACCGAGGCCGGTATCGACGACGGTAATGCGTACATAATCGCTTACCCAATCGCAAAATAGTGTAACGCTACCGCCCTGCCGGTTGTACTTGATCGCATTGGACAACAGGTTCAGCAGAATTTGCCGCAAACGCTGCAAATCGGCACGAACGGCTATTTCATTCGAACATAATTGCCGAATGTTAATTTGTCGCGTTGTCGCGCTGGGAAGTGATAACGATACCGCTTCTTCAATCAGCGGCGCTAATTCAATGTTTTCCAAATGAATATTCAGGTTACCGCTTTCGATACGAGCCAAATCGAGGATTTCGTTAATCAGGTTCAGCAAATGTCGGCCGCTGGTCATGATATGGCCGACTGCGATTTTCTGTTCGTCAAACAAGGGCGTCAATTTATCCATTTCCAGCAATTGCGCGAAGCCGATGATGGCGTTAAGCGGTGTGCGCAGTTCGTGACTCATGCTGGCAAGGAACGCGGATTTCGCTTTACTGGCATCTTCGGCCGCTTGTTTGGCCAAAGTCAGCTCGGTAATGTCGCTGATGATGCCCTGTACCAGCCCTTGTCCAATGGGCGTCAAAATCAGATGCAGCCAAAGGCTGTCTGAGCCCGAGTCGAGTAGCTCGATATCTTCGGTTACAGTAATATCCGTTTGCAGGCATGTGCTTAAGGCTGCTTCTATTTTAGCGGGATAGCGGCAATGCAGCTTTTTAAGCGACGGGGAGTTTTCCAGTGGGTCCGGCGCGAGACACAGACCGGTCATGCGGGCAAACGCAGGATTATGGGAAGTTATCCGGCCGTCGGTTTCCAGCAAACAGATTCCTGCTTCGGCATTGTCGAAGATGGCAAGGTATTTTTTTTCGCCGGCTTCACGATACAAGCGTAGGGTCTGTTCCTCTCGCAGTGCGCAAACCAGGTCATCGACCAGGGCATTGACATTCTCCACCACTTGGCCGATTTCGTCGTTGGCGTGGCCGCGCGGCGGCGTTAGCTTATCGCCTGCCGGCGCATTCATTGCATGCAGGTCATCGGAAATGCGCCTGATAGGCCGGATGACCATCAGTACTATCATACTGATCACCACCAAACTGAGCACGGCAAGTTCGATGCCCAGCAGTCCTTTGACGTCATCCACGTTCTGGGCAATGCGCCGGGTAATTTCCATATGATCGGGAATCAGGACGATCTCGCCGACCACGCTATCCGGATCGAAAGGGGATATCACAGGGCGGCGTATTTCGGGCAGTCCATGCATGTCGGTATCAACGTGCTCTATCGGGCGAGACAGCCCGGCCAATTGCTCTTTCTTGGCATCGAAGATGGCAATGGACGCAATCTCCCTGTTCTTCATCAGTCCTTGAACCACCTCTCCTGCAAGCGGCTTATCGGGAAGATAGCAGGCGATACTGACAGTCCTTTCGACCGTGTCGATCAGCTCTCCCAATCTGCTATATGCCTGATGATGAAAGCGGTCGGCGATGACCGAGGCGGCCAAGTCGATGAATAACGCACCTACCAGTCCGGCCGAGATAGCGAGGATAAACGTGGTTCGTATCAGAATGCTGTTAGACCAGAAATTGCGCATCAGCGGGCTCCTGTTGACGGCAATTCCATGATAACCCTGACTCTTTTGTCGACGAAAGCCCGGTCGACATAACCAATGACGTTGGTCTCACCGGCCACGCGCTCGAGCATTTCTTGCAGGCTGCCGACCGTATGGGGTGGAGAAGCCCGACCCGAAAACACCAGACGGGCCCAATAAGCATCGATATCGGAGAGTTCCTTATTGACCAGGAGGCGGTAGAAAAGCGCTTTCTCTGTTCCGTTGGCCGGCAGGTCCAACGGTTGGGCAGATGCACCGGACGGAAACCGGCGCAAACGGCCCATGTAAATATTGATGGCCTCTTCACGGCTGATAGTGTTTTCGGCAATGGCGGGGTTGGCGATCAACACCAAATCTGCCTGAGCACTGCCGGTCCATGCAATCATCAGAAGAAACAGTAAGCTAAACAGGATTTTCGACATGGCGGTTTCCCTTTTATCAGAACGCAAAGTCGACAACTGCCGATAAAACATGAGTCTGACCGGTCCAGCCGGGTTGCTCCCAACGGTAAAGGAACTTGGAGCCGGGGGAGCCGCGAACCGCATCCCACTGGACTTTTACATCCATGCCGGAGTAAAGGTCCCATCGCAAGCCCAGCGTGTAGGTATGCTGGTCGCTATGGGTTTCGTCGATTGCGCCGGTCACCGCAGCATCAAGCGCCGGTATGCCGGTGCTGTGCACGGTAGCGGGATTGTTTCGGCTCCATGATAAGCCTGCGTATGGCGTGATATCGCCTACCCGGTAACCGGTCAAAAGATAACCGGCAACGCCATCCTGGAAAAAGGCGCTTTCATGCTTGGCGCCGCTGACCATAAGCTGCACTTGCAAGGGGCCTTCATCATAGATGACGCCTGCCGAATAATGACGGCTGGTTGTGCCTTGAATGGTAAGAGCATCTGCGGCCAACTGAGTGCCCGGCAACGGAATTCCGCGCAAGGTGGTCATCAAGGCTGCATAGTCCAGCGGCAGGTTATGTGTGTAGCGAATTTGGGCATAACTGAGCCGGAATTGCCAACTGCCCAATTGATAGCCGAGATTGCCGCCGAGCATCGGTGAGTCGCTCAAGTCCCATTGAGCTTCCGCGAAAGGAATCTTTTCCGGGCTATAGCCGCCGAACACTTTGGCTCGCAGGAGCCCTTCACCGACAACCAGCGTAACCGCGCCATCCAGTCCATCCAGGTATTGAAAGGGCAGGCCGCCGTAGTAGTCAACTGACGGTCTGACGGTGAGATATGAGTATCCCACAAGACGGGAGTCGGCGCGCATATAGAAGTCCATTCCCAGACGGCCGCCTCGCAGCTCTATATCGGGACGTGGCAAATATCTGGCGAAAGCCCAGGTCAGTTCGGGAATATAGGTGTCGTCATAGCGATGTTGGCTGACCGCTTGGGCTACGATTTCAAGCTGTTCATTGACTTGGAAATTAGCCTGTGCGCCGACCAGGGAATCCAGCTGGCCGGACCACTGTCCGCCTTTGGGGCCGTTGGGCTGGGATAAATTCCGTACAAAGTCGGCTTGGCCTGAGGTGACGTAGCTGAGTCCGGCCGTGCCGAAATAGTGCAGCGTCAAAGCCGGAGCGCTGTCGTCCGCTATCGACAAGCCGGGCGCCAACAGGCACAAGCAAAGCGTCAGCCTATGCATCCATTCCCTGACCGGTAGCGGATTATGCATCGGTTCAGGACGCGACGATTTAGCGATCGGTAAAGGTTGCGCTCGCAATTTGCCGTTGGTGTGTTGCTTCATGAATTCCTCATTGTATTTGCCGACTTGAACGGCCAGTCCATCAATTTTTTGCCGATTAAAAACGTTTCATTGCTTCTGACTGACCGGCAAGGGTTTCAGCAAGGCTTTGCGTATCTGGTTAATCAGTTCGGGCATATCAAACGGTTTGACCAGATAAGCCGTAAAACCGGCTGTTAACCCAGCCTCAATATCGCGCGGTGAGGCCGCGCCACTCAGTGCAATCACCGGGATGGAGGCTGTGTTCGGGTTGGATTTGAGTATATGTAAAGCTTCCAGGCCGCTCATACCCGGTAGATTGACATCCATCAGCACCAGGCTCGGCGGCGCCTTGTCGATCAGGGCCAGTCCCGTTTCGGCGTTTTCGGCGACCAGCAATTCGATATCCGAGAGCTGGCGGAAAACGTGTTGCATGACGCTAATATTGATACGGCTGTCCTCAATATAGAGTACATGGCCCGTGGTGGAGATATTTACGGTACTGTCAAAATACGCTATCGATGCAATTTTTCGCTCAGGTACGGCCAGAGGAAGCTCGAACCAGAACTGGCTGCCGATATCCACGGCGCTGTCGAAACCGATGCTGCCGCCCATGGCCTCAACGAGTTGTTTGCAGATGACGAGACCGATTCCGGTGCCTTCGATTGCCGTCTTTTCGGCACCCAAGCGTTGGAATGACTGGAATATCTTCAACCGGTTCTGATCGGATATGCCTATGCCGGTGTCGGCTACAGTGAAGCGCGCATCATTGCCGGTCATTTCACAGGACAATGTTATGCTGCCGCCCGGCCGGTTATACTTGATTGCATTGGACAACAGGTTTTGCAGGATCTGCCGGAGGCGAAGCGCATCGGCCCGGATGAATACTTTTTCATGGCAGATGCAACTGTGACTGATGTTGATGTGGCGCGTCGCAGCAACCGGCCGCATCAGCAATAACACGTCGTCCCTGAATGATTCCAGATCGACGCTTTCGATGTTGAGTTTAAGTTTTCCGCTTTCGATGCGTGCCAGATCGAGCGTTTCGTTAATCAGGCTTAGCAGTTGGCGACCGCTGGTCATGATGTGTCCGACCGCTTCTTTTTGCATATCGGCCAGCGGCGCTAGCTCACCAATTTCGAGCAATTGTGCAAAGCCGATGATGGCGTTGAGTGGCGTGCGCAGCTCGTGGCTCATGTGCGACAGAAAATCCGATTTGGCATTGCTGGCGGTTTCGGCGGCGATCTTAGCTTCCACCAGCATGTCTTCCATCTGTTTGCGTTCACTGATGTCCCATAAAATACAATGGGTACAGATAAATTTGCCGTTGCTGTCGCGCTGGACTCGTCCATCAATTAGCATCGTTAGGAGGCTGCCATTCCGGTGCCGCAATTGCAATTCGGAATTAACGCGATGTGTGGTTGTAAAGTTTTTGAACGCCAGCGAAAACTGGTCGTTGTCTGTTTCAGCCCAAAAATCGCCAAAGCAACGGCCTAACAATTGCTCGCGGCTATAGCCCAACATTTCCGCCGCTTTGTTATTCAAGTCCAGGTAGCAGCCTTCAATATCCAGCGATTGGTAGGCGACAGGAACATGTTCAAACATTTGCCGGAAGCGCCTTTCGCTGTTTTGCAGGGTTTGTTCCGCATGTTTACGCTCGGTAATGTCGCGAATAAAGCCATGCCACAAGAAAGCATTATTGGCCAGCCGTTCCGGAGTCGCATGGCCTTCAACCCAGATTTCGCCTTTTTTAGGGTGCATGACACGAAATTGTTCTATCCAATCGGTCATCTGCTGCGCGGAATGGCGGATAGATTGTTGGACGATCTCAATATCATCGGGGGGAAGCAGCGCAAAAACCGTTGCGGCATCGTGATTTAAGGCCTTTGGATCAAGGCCAAAAACATCGGCAATGCCTCCGCTTACGAAAGGTAGACAGCTGCTGCCGTCGGCATTGAGCTGAAATTGGTAAGTCATGCCCGGCGCGTTGCGGACTAATTTATCCAGCATTGATTTGGCGATGCGTAGCTTGTGGCGACTGTACACTACATAGCCGCTAAAAAGAGCCAATATCACCAGCAAAGCTATCCCGCCGCCCAGCCATGGATAAAAGCGCCGTAAATCGTAAGGATTAGGGGCGTAAAGCATGCCCGAGAAATCGAAGTTTTGCGGCAGCATGCCTAAATTTGCATAGGTATCGGCAATATGCCGCCAGCGGTTCGGGCTCATATGGCCCAGTTCGACCAGATCCGCCATAATGAAAGGCCGGTAGCGACGCGCTTCCCAAAGCAAATGGTCGAGTGAGCGATCGCTCGCATAATGCCGATGAATCAGTTCGGCAATTTCGTCCGGATGTTGCATCGCATAAGTCCAACCTTGCAGGCTGGCTTGGCGGAAAGCTTTTACCGGTTCGGGATGATCCTTAATGTATTGTTCGGTAGTGAACAATACATCGCCGTAAAAATCGATACCGCCATCCAGGGCCCTGAGCTCAAGGTAATCGACTCCGGCTTGTTCCAGTATATAAGGCTGGTTCGGCGTGTAAGCCGATAAGCCATCGGTGCGCCGGTTGATCAGGTCGATGATGTTTTGGCTGTGCGCTTGCCGGTGGAAACTGCTTTCGTCAACGCCGGCACATTTAAAGTAGGCTCGTAATTCAGCGCTATCGGGGCCTAGCATCAGTTTCCGGCCCACTAAATCCTTTACCGTGTGAATGCCGCTATCCTGGCGCACCACTAAACTCAACGGCGAGTGTTGCATAATTGCAGCCAAAGCCACTACCGGTGCGCCACGACTCCTGTCTAACAGCAGCTGGGTGTTGCTGACGCCAAAATCCGCGCCGCCGTTGATCACGGTTTCCACCGACGAATGTGTCGGACCGCCTTCCAATATCCGCACATCCAAGCCCGCTTCCCGGTAATAGCCGTTTTCCAGCGCAGCATAATAACCGGCAAACTGAAATTGATGCTTCCATTTCAGTTGTAAGGTAACCGGTTGCAACGGACGCGAAGCTTCATCGGCAAATACCTGCTGAGACAGCAGCAATACCGGTAAATAAAAGACAGCAACAAGCCCTTTGATGACGGCAATGGTTGTCAGGTCGGCAACAGATTCCTTACAGTTCAAGTGCCTCGCTCCTTCAGCCACACCAGCAGCTGTTCCAACGGCATCGCTTTGGCGATAAACCAGCCTTGGATGAGGTTACAGCCGAGTCCGCGCACCAAATCGAGGTCCTGTTGCGTCTCGACGCCTTCCGCTACTGTGGATAATTTGAGTTTAATGGCCATTCCCAGCGTCGATGCCAGGATAGCCCGTGCGGCGGGCTTTTCTGCCGCGCCCTGCACAAAGCTTCGGTCCAGCTTGAGTTCGCCGAAAGGAATGCGCTGCAATTGTTCCATCGACGAATAGCCGGTGCCGAAGTCGTCGATGGAAAGTTTGAAACCCTTGAGCCGCAGCCGGGTCATCACATCCAGGGCTGTCGATATATCTTCCATAACGCCGGTTTCGGTGATTTCCAGTATCAGGTTCTCGGCCTTGAAACCTGTGGCCTGGACGCTGGCCAAGATGAACTCCGGGAGCCGGAGGTCGGAGAGCCAGTTGGCCGAGAGGTTGACTGCCATGGTCAATGAATATCCCGCATCGGCCAGGCGGGTACCGCCGACCAGTGCTTTGGTGACCAGCACTTCGGAGAGTTCCGCAATCAGACCGTGTCGCTCGGCGATACCGATGAAGGTATCCGGAGGGACCGTGATGCCGTTATGCTGCCAGCGGGCCAAGGCTTCCATGCCGACGACGACCAGGGTGGCAGCGTTCACCTTGGGTTGGAAGTGTACTTCGAATTCGTTGCGGCGAATGCCTTGTTGAATATCATCCGGGGTGATGGTGATTTTTTCACGTTGCATTGAGGGTATTGCCGTTATCTTACAAGGATCGGCTAATAGATGCAGCAGTGCCTCTCGCGTGACCGGCTTGTTTAAGATGCCACGCAGGTTCATGCCTTTGGCTCGGACCATTTCAGCGGTGGTTTGCAATAAACGCTCGTCGACACCACTCGAAATTACCATACAGCCTTGATAGTTGTGGTCGGACAAATGGCGCAAGAACTCAACGCCGTCCATGCCGGGCATTCTCAGATCGCTGATCAACAAGTCTATGTTGCCGTTGGCGCGGGCGAGTTCTATCAGTGCCGCTTCGCCCCCATCAACGGTCAGCACCTCATGGATACCCAATGAGCATAACAATACGGTCAGTTGACGCCGTGCTACCGGGTCGTCGTCCACGACCAATACGCAATTCGGTAGCAATTCTGCTGCTATCGGCATCATATCTGCGAGGTTAATAACCGGTATGGACGACATGGCGAGTCGAGTCGCCGCGGTTTCCACATCGCTCAACGCATGCCCTAGTTCGGCGAATAAAGCTGTTGATGCTTCTAATTGATTTGCTTTGGCGGCATCTTCAAGTCTTTCAGCCACGTGGGCGAAGCCCAATGCGCCAACCATGCGCGCTGAAGATTTGAGTTTATGCATGACCAAGGATAACGCCCTGCTGTTGCGTTCGGCGAGATGTTGTCGGCAGGCCGACAGATCATTGCGTGCGGTGGTTGTAAATAAATCGATCAGTTCGCGCGTTTGCTTGGCATCGGCGTTGCCAATGATATGAGCCAGGTAAGTGGTATCGAGGATCGCTTTGTTTTCTGCTGTCGGCGCACTGGGAACATCGTTGCGGGATGCAAGCGGGGACGCTCGCGGCAACCAGCGCTCCAGCATATTGCGCAGGTCGTCCAGTTCAATGGGTTTAGGCAATATGTCGTCCATGCCTGCCTGCCTGCAAAGCGAGAGCTCCTCCGGGTGTTGAGCGGCAGTGATTGCGATAATGGGTACATAAGCACCGCTTTCTCTTTCAGTGGCGCGAATCGCACGCGTCAATTCCAGGCCATTCATGCTGGGCATGTTACGGTCTGCGAGAATCAGATCGTGTCCTCCGGCCTGCCATTTAATCATTGCCGCCACGCCGTCGGCGGCAATGTCGACAGCAAAGCCCAGTACGCCGAGTTGCATACGCAGCACAGCTTGATTGGCGGGGTTGTCTTCGGCGACAAGAATACGTTGTTGCGCCGAGCCGCTATTGGAATGAGCTTCGGCGATGGTCGGTGTTTTAAGTGATAATTTGGCTTCCTGCCATGTTTTGGCCGTGTCTTTAGCGTCGATGTGATTAAGCAAATCGTCAAACAAGCGGTTGAGTTGCTGACCGGCGTTCGCAATTTCGGCGAGCTGCTGCCGGGTTTCGTCAGCCAACGTATCGTTCATTTGCAGGGCTTGGCTATGAGTGAGCAGAGTGTTCAAAGGCGTTCGAAGTGCGAGTCTCCAGTCGGCAAGGAATTCCGACTTGGCTTGATTGGCGTGCTCTGCGCCATCCTTCGCCTGTTGCAGGTCGTGGATGACTCGTTGTTGAAGCTGTCTCTGCCGTTCCGCTTCCAGGATGTTGGCATAGGTGTCTGTAAAAGGTTGCAGGAAGTCGGTTATGGTTGATGTGCCGTAACCCTCGGGCCGGTTGGCCAGGCCGATTATGCCGATAAGCCTATGCTCATGGCGAATAGGTAGGCCGATAAAGTCTTCCCGTACCAAATGGTCTTCGGGCACGTTGTAGCGGTGAGAAGTACCGGCAGGGTCATTGGCCGTGGCGATTGCGCCCGTGCGTAAAACCGAGTCGATCAGGCTGTCAAGATTGCAGGACTCCATGCCTGCCGTATTTTTTTCCACACAGAGAGTTCGGGTAACGTCATTCCAGATGACATTATTCAAGGCATGAGTTTTGAGGTAAGGCTTATCGTTAGGGTCATACAGCACTTCGCCCAAAAAACCGTAGGCGCTATCGGTTAACAGCAGTATGCCGTCCAGCAGCACGGTGCTGATTATCCCGATGTCATGGTTGGCAATATATTGTTGTAACACTTGACGCAGCAGGTCGTGCAGGCGGGTTTGGTGTTGCCGTTTTGTCTGGATGCGCTTTTGCGCAGTAATATCGGTACGGATGGAGATATATTTTTCCGGTAGGCCGAGTTCGTTAAGAACCGGCACTATAGTGCTTTGTACCCAATAGGAACTGCCGTCTTTGTGCCGGTTTTGTACTTCACCGCGCCAAATTCGGCCTGCGGAAAACGTTTTCCACATACCTTCGAAAAATGCGGCGGGGTGATGGCCGGATTTGACGATGCGATGGTTACGGCCGATTAATTCCTCGCGGCTATAGCCGCTGAGCTCGCAAAACTTGGGGTTGATCTCAATGATAGCGCCGTCAGCGGCAGCAATGGAGACAATCGCATGCGCATCCACGGCTGCTTTAAGATCATCGAGCTGTTTCCAGGCCTGCCGGCGTTGTTGATATGCCGTTTCGAATATGCGAAATTGCTGAGCCCGCGCCATGACTGCTGTGACCAGCAAACGCGGATCGACCGGTTTGACCAGATAATCCTCGCCACCGGCATGGCGGGCGTCGAGTTGGTGGTCGATATCGGCAAAGGCGGAAATATAGATGACCGGCAAGTGAGTATAGCGCTTATCCCGACGCAGCAAGGCGGCGAGATCGGTGCCCCGGCAGGCCGGCATTTCCACGTCCAGCACACAAGCTTCGGGGGCGAAGTCGCCCAGAAAATCCCGGGCGGCTACCGGGTCGTCGATGGCCAGTACTTCGAAACCGGCGGATTGTAAGATGTTGGCGTGCAGGTTCAGTACGGCGGCATCGTCATCAATAAGGATGACTCGATAGGCAATGCGCGGCATCCAAGCCAGACCGGCCAACTCGGTTATCAGGTGCATGGCATCCACTGGAGGGTTGAGCAGAAGTTGCGCACCGATCTGTCGGGCCTTGACCTGGATCCGAAAGTCGTCGGTATCGACAATCGCCACCAGCAATGACGAAGCGGCAAAGCTATCTTCCGTTGCCGACAAGATGACGGTCATGCGCTCCGCGTTCTCGGCCAGCCAGCTTGCGGCTGCAATCAGGATAACTTGAGCGGCTCGGCAAGCTTCAGTCGCTTCATCGATACTGTCCACCCGAGTCACGGAAAATCCCAGCGAAGCCAAGTCTTCGGTCAGCTTTATATTACTGTCGAAAACATCGCCGGTCAGTGCAAATAACCAGTCCTGGGGCCGGACAGGCAGAAAATTCAGCTCCACATGGGCAGTGTGTTGACCTGCATCCAGCAGGTTCGCCAATGCCATGGCGGTTTTCAGCACAGATTTCAGCCTGATTTCCTTGGGCGCTTCCTGAGCGAACTCGCCGAGCAAATTGGCCAGCTCTTTGGCTCGACCGATGGTTTCCAACCAATTTACGCGTTTACAGTCTTCGATCGCAAGGGTTGCGACGTGCGCCAGACGAAGGCCGCGAAGACGATCCCAGCCGTCGATAGTCAATTGGGTCGCCAATTCCCGGATTTCTTGTGCCAGCTGTCGTTGGGCTGTGGTCATGCTGTTGCTCTCCTGCTCAAGTGCTCCACCAGCAGTCGCAGGGTGGCGAAGGGAATCGGTTTCGGATACACCGGAACGTCGGGTGGGAGTCCGCCTTGGGCTTCAATCTCGGATTCCGTAAGCGCTGTAACGACGAGTATAGTAGCGTCTGTCTTCGTCGATTGCATTTTCATACGCCGGATCATTTTAAAACCATCCATTTCCGGCATTGCCAAGTCAATGATAATCATATCCGGGTTATGACGACCGATCAGCATCAATCCTTCGAAGCCATCCTCGGCAGTCACTAACAGAACAGGCAGTTGCCATTCGGCGAATTGGCGGCGATAAAGTTCCCTCTGTACCGGGTCGTCTTCAACGACCAGTACTTTGAGTAATTCCGGCGCAATGGCGGGGCTTAGAATAGCTTGCTGCTGTAAGCGGATGGTTTCAATGGCATCGATTGCGATACGCCGGTGGCCTCCGGCGGTTTTCCAGGCGGGAAGAACTCCGCTTTCGACCCAAGCCTGTACCGTTGACAAAGCCACGCCCAACCGAGCGGCGGCCTCGCGTGTGGAAAGAAATTTTTCCGCTTGTGTGGTATCCGATTTACTCATGGCTTCGGCTGTTCCTGAGCTTTAGGGATTATTGCGAAGTGGGTTGCGGTGCAGTCAAGGGGTAATACGGAGATACCTTTCCGGTCTTTTTGTAGATGATTAGGTAGGGCAAGCATCAGTGTATTAATCAGGATTGACGGTTTTTGCATCGGCAGCCAACCGGTTAACTGATGTTTTACGACTAGGCAACTGTGTCCCGGAAAATTGAAGTTGATCAGCATAATTTCAAGAAGATCTTTCTATCGGCTGATGGTTTCATCACCGTCAGAGACGCTGATTGCAATAGGATCAATAACGAAGATAGGCATTTTTGATAAAACACGGATTCCTGATGAGCGACTAAATAGTTTTCGTTGTTTTAAGTATATTAATCATTTTCGTCATTTTACATGAAAATTTTACGTAATCTAATTCTTACTTTAATGCACTATAAAAACATGGCGAAACAGTAGCCCAAAAGACTATGAGACTTTGAGACATGCAAGGCCGAATGGTGTTAATGAAAAATACAAAGTAAAGCCGGTAAGCCGCAATACGGTATACAGTTAAATGATGCCCGGCTTTATTGAAAAAAATAAAGTAAAATAGCCGGTTTTTAAAATCCCACTCCGTAGATATTACGCAGATAGCAAAGGTACATATGAAGAATTATAAAATCGCAGTGCTAGCCGGTGACGGTATTGGTCCTGAAATTACTCGGGAAGCCATCAAAGTTCTCAAACTTATTGAAGAGCGTAACGATGTTTCTTTTGAATTGCTGCCCGCAGCTTTTGGTGCCTGCGCCTATTTTGAATTCGGCGATGCGTTTCCACAGTCGACTATCGATATTTGCGACCAAGCCGATGCCATTCTTAAAGGTCCGATTGGTTTGAGCCATGAACAATCCAAAACCATTCCGATTGATAAACAACCCGAACGCGGTGCGTTGCTGCCGATGCGTCGCCGTTACAATACTTACGCAAACTTTCGTCCGGTTTTCCTGCCTAAAGCCCTGGCTCATTTTTCCCCGCTGAAACCTGAAATTATCGGCGAAGGGATCGATATTATTATGGTTCGCGAACTGGTAGGCGGATTGTATTTCGGCAGCAAGGAAACCGGCATTAACGAGCAGGGCTTGCGTTATGTTAAAGAAACCCTGGAATATGATGAGCACCAAATCAGCCAGATTTTGCACCAGGCGTTCAAGCTGGCCCAAAAACGCAAGAAAGTGCTGCATAACATTCATAAAAGTAATGTGCTGAAATCCAGCGTGTTATGGAATGAAATACTGGATGAAGTCGCTAAAGACTATCCTGAAGTGGAAGTTATTCATCAGCTGGTCGACTCGGCAGCGACCAACCTGTGCCTGAAGCCTACCCAGTTCGACGTGATGGTTATGGAAAACATGTTCGGCGACATACTCAGCGATCAGGGCGGCGGCATATTGGGTTCTTTGGGACTGATGCCTTCCGCCTGTATCGGTGATGAAAAAGCCTACTACGAGCCGTCACATGGTTCGGCGCCGGATATCGCCGGAAAAAATATCGCCAATCCATACTCCATGATCGGTTCGGTTGCGATGATGCTGGAAAACAGTTTCGATATGGCCGAAGAAGCCAAGAATGTCTGGGCGGCAATGCAAGGCGTGTTTGGCGACGGTTATTCAACCGCTGACCTGTCCAAGCCGGGTAGTGGCGTTACGATGATCAGCACCGAAGAATTTGGCGATAAGGTTGTTGAAAAGCTGAAACAGATGCCGAGGGTATAGTCGGCTTGGAAGCGATAAACGCCGGATAAAATGCTTTTATTTACCGAAGAGTACGAGTTTTTTGTTGGTATTCAATAAGAGCCCGGAATAAAGCCGGTTCGAGCGAGAGCAAGAACCGGCGTTAAGCTTGGGTGGCCTTTTTGGGCTTACAGGTCTATTAACCCATGTAGCCGATATAAGCCCGATAACCTGCATAAACCGACAGCAGCAGGAAAATGGTTCCGCTGATCTTGTGCAAGAGGGCTAAAGGAACCTTTTGCAAGATAGTCCGGCCTGCCAGAATCCCCAAGGCCGATGTCGAGGCTAACGCGACTGTCGAGCCCAGCCATACCGCAGTCGGCACGGTGGTGCTGCTTAAGCCGACAACTGCCAGCTGGGTTTTATCGCCGAATTCGGCCACGGTAATCAATAAGAAAGTGGTGAAAAAAATGCTGTGGCCGCTTCTTTCTTTAACTTCCTCATTTTCATCTTCCGTTTCTACACGCAAGGAATGGATGCCGAACGCAGCAAACAGGACAGCGACGATGGTTGCAACTATATGTTCCGGTAGCCAACTGGCAATGGCGATGCCAAAAACAACGGCCAGAGTATTCAAAAAGGCAAAGGCCGCGATTGCGCCCAGTAAAACCGGCATGGCTCTGTGCCGGGATGCCAGCGTCATGCATACCAATTGGCTTTTATCGCCAATTTCAGCCGCTGCAATCAGCGCGAAACTGGTCGCTGCCGTGGCTGATATTTCGGTAAAATTGCCGTTGCTCAGCAAGGATAAAAACTGTTGGAAAGAGTTTTGAAGGTGTTCGAAAATATGTAGTGTGCTCAGTGATGTTAGAAAATGTTGTAAATAGCTTTGAAGATGATCCATTTTATTTCCTGAGAACGATTCTTTTGCATACTCCGTTGCAAGGTGCCTACAGCTTACCCTGCAACGGCAGTGATAGATAGGGTATTAACCCAGCATATTGTCCAAGGTCATCATGATGATGAAGCCGATCATTAATGCAAATGTGGCATAGCGGGAACGACCGTCGGAATGGGTCTCGGGAATAATTTCTTCGCTGATCACAAAGAGCATGGCGCCGGCGGCAAAGCCCATGGCTATCGGCAGGATAGGCTGGAACAGGGAGACCATGGTAATGCCGAGCAAGCCGCCTACAGGCTCGACTAAGCCGGTTAGTGTGGCAATGCCTACGGCTCGCCACTTGTTATAGCCCAGCCCTACCAAGGGCAGGGCAACGGCCAAGCCTTCCGGGATATTTTGCAGGGCTATCGCAATAGCCAGAACCACGCCGTTTTTCATTTCCCCTGAGCCGAAACTGACGCCGACAGACATGCCTTCAGGAAAGTTATGAATAGTGATTGCAATGATGAACAGCCAGACTTTTTTTAAAGAATTCAGCTGGGTATCGGACATTGAATCAAAATGCACGTGCGGCAGCTGGCGATCGGCGTAATGCAGGAACAGGGCGCCGATGATCATGCCCAGTGAAACGATGTAAATGCCTTTGCCGGGCCAGACCAGATTACCGTACGCCATGCCGGGAACCAGCAGGGAAAATGCGGTTGCCGCCAACATCACGCCGGCGGCGGCGCCGAGCATGCTGTTGAATAGGTTTTTGGATATGTTTTTAAAAAACAGCGCGGGTAAAGCGCCAAGACCCGTAGCCAGTCCGGCCAGGATGCTGGCAAAAAAACCGATAACAACCGTCTTACCGAAAATTAAATATAAACTGCCGAACACCACTAACTGTGACAACAGGAATAATCCCGCCACTGTCGCCCAACGTTTTAGCGGCGGCATAGCCAGTAGTTTTTGATAATTCTCGCTGGCTTTTATGGCGTCTACTTGATCTTCAAAATAGCGTTGCAATTTTGTTACAGTCATTGTTGTTACGGTCATAAGGTTTACCTGCATCGGCTTGTTTTGGAATATGCACCAGACATTATAACCAAATACCCATAACTTGGTTTTGTTTGTCGTGTATTACCCGAGGCGTATTCTGCTTTCATCGGAGAGTTCCGACATTTTTCAGGGGCATAGGAATATTTCCTTTTGTCGGCTGCTGCCTAGTGCCGAAGTAGCTGTTTGGCTATCATGGCGGCATAATCAATCTGGAGGGAAGAATGAAAAAACGTGCATACACGATACTTGGAGCAGCTAAGCTATCGTTCAAAGGTAACAGTCGTCATAGACGTTCTCGGCGGTACGATATTTTTACACTGGTCAATATTTAAACCTTTTCTTTCAAGCTGTTCGGAAAAGTCTAAAGAATCATCCGGGACCGATGACATTTTGGACTTTGTCGCTATTCAAGCATGAGTTGGAAGCTTACTAAATTAAAAACAACTAATAGCAAACTTATGAAATTATTTAATATCAAGCCATTTTCCGTTGTTCCCTTGGCGCTTGTCATGACACAGGCTTGGGGGGCACAAGAGCCTAATACGATGGAGCTTCCCGATATGGAAGTGGTGGATACCTCGCCTCTGCCGGGCTTGGGTCTCACCAAAGATCAAATCCCCGCGCCGGTGCAAACAGCGACGGACAAGGATATAGCCAAGACCAATGCCATCAATCTTACCGATTTCATGAACAGATCCTTGGGCAGTGTCTATATTAATGACACGCAAGGCAACGGCTTTCAACCTGATGTTAACTATCGCGGTTATACCGCCTCTCCACTGCTGGGCACCCCGCAGGGGCTTTCCGTTTATATGGACGGGGTGCGGCTGAATCAGCCATTCGGCGATGTGGTCAGTTGGGATTTGATCCCTAAGAACGCTATTTCTTCGCTCGCGATGATGCCGGGTTCCAATCCGTTGTTTGGCAGGAACACGCTGGGTGGCGCGTTGTCCTTACAGACCAAGGATGGCAAGCGCAATGCGGGTACTTCCGTTCAAGGTCTTGGGGGCGATTTTGGCCGTTACAATTTTGAGTTTGAACACGGTGGTTCTAACAAGCAAGGTTTGAACTGGTTCGCGTCGGGCAATTATTTTAATGAAGACGGCTGGCGGCAAAACTCGCAGACGAATGTTCGTCAGATTTTCGGCAAAGTAGGCTGGGAAGGTGAGAAAACAGATGTCAAATTCACTACCGCCTATGCCGACAATGAAATGTACGGCAACGGCTTGCAAGAACAACGCTTTTTAGCGAAAGATTACACCAGTATTTATACCAAGCCCGACATCACCGACAATCGCTCGCTGTTCCTGAACCTGGAAGGCACGCATGAGCTGAATGATAATATCGTCCTATCCGGAAATTCCTATTATAGGAATATCAGGACTCAAACCTATAACGGCGATATTAATGAAGGGGCGTTGGACCAGTCCGTTTATGCGTTGTCTGCGGCTGACAGGGCAGCGTTAACCTCTGCGGGAATAGCGTTCCCTACCGCTGCGATGAACAGCGCTAACACATCTTTTCCTTATTTGCGTTGCGTCGCCCAAGCCTTGCAACAAGATGAGCCGGGTGAAAAATGTAACGGTCTGATCAATCGCACCAGTACTTCGCAAGAAAACTGGGGCACTTCGGGACAGGCCGTGCTTAACAGTAAGTTATTCGGCAATACCAACCGTTTCCTTTTTGGTGGCGCTTACGACCAAAGCATAGCCAGATTTAACCAGTCCACCCAGCTTGGCTATCTGAACCCTGATCGCAGCATTACCGGTATTGCGGCTTACGCTGACGGTATGACCGGCGGAAACGTCGATGGTGAGCCGTTCGACAACCGGGTTTCGTTGAAAGGGGATACCCTGACCTGGAGTTTTTTCACCGAGGACACGCTGTCCATCGGCGAACATTTGCATATCACCGCCTCAGGCCGTTATAACTACACTTCGGTAAGTAATCAGGATCAGATTCATCCGAACGGCGGCAGCGATTCTCTTAATGGCAATCACGCTTTCGACCGTTTCAACCCGGCCGTGGGCTTGACTTATAACCCGATAAAAGCGCTTGGCTTTTATGCCGGCTATAACGAGGGCAGTCGTGCACCGACCACCATTGAACTCGGTTGCGCCAACCCCGATCAGCCTTGCAAACTGCCCAATTCGATGGCCGGCGATCCACCGCTCAAGCAAGTCGTCACGCAGACTTGGGAAACCGGGTTCCGTGGTCAAGCGCCGGGGCAAATTGATTGGCATGTCGGTTATTTTCATATTGAAAACCAAGATGACATTTTATTTGTGGCTGACAACCAGGCCGGCTTCGGCTATTTCAAGAACTTCGGTAAAACCCAACGCCAAGGTATGGAAGTCAGCCTGGATCGTAAAGTGGAACAATGGAGCGTAGGGGCGAACTATACCTATTTGGACGCGACCTTCCAGTCTCATGAAATCGTCAATGGCACCGGCAACAGTACTAACAGCGCAGGTAGCGGGTTGGAGGGTACGATTGCGATCAATCCAGGTAATAAGATTCCTTTGACGCCAGCACATATGTTCAAGACTTACGTGGATTATCAATTCACCAAGGATTGGGGCACTAATGTCAATATCATGGGATTTTCAGACTCTTATGCCCGGGGCAACGAAAATAATGCACACCAACCCGATGGTCGATACTACTTGGGTTCAGGCAAGGTTCCCGGATATGTTGTAGTGAACTACGGTTTGCGCTATACGCCCAGTTATGTACGCGGCCTGCAAGTGTTTGGACAAGTCAATAATATTCTGGATCAGCATTATTATACTGGAGCGCAATTGGGGCCAACCGGATTCGACGGCAACGGCAACTTTCAAGCTCGTCCATTCCCTGCTAATACTGCGTCAGTACAACAAGCCACTTTCTATTCGCCGGGTGCTCCGCGTATATTCTGGCTGGGGCTTCGCTACTCTTTTTAAATGCCGGCTATGTTGTAGCTGCTCCTTCTCCGCTACGTCAACCTATCTCTACGGGGCGCCTGTACTTTAATGAGGTATAGGTGAGTTGGCGTAGCGCGACCTGACCCATTACCGGGTTACGCTGCTAAAGATACGTCTTGCTGCATCGCTTCTGGATAATCTATATTCATAACGCCATGATTAACATGTAGCAGAGTGTTAAAAGTAGGTATTTTTTCGACAGCATGGGAGCGGTGGGATAGCAAATCGAACCGCTATTGTCGAGGCGATACAGAAGAGTAAATATCTTTTCTTTCAGGCAATAAAAAGCCCGCATAAAGCGGGCGTGTTGAGTGCTGTTATTATTGTTATTTAGTTGTCGTTTGCAACTTGACCCAAGCAGTGTCACTTATTTTATTATTATTATCAGCTAGTCTATAAAGACTAAATTCCCCCTCTTAGTCGGTAATTAAACCGCGCTCACTCCCTTAAGCTGGTGCGAATTCTATTCAAATGAATCCTCCTTGTCTATTTAAAAATGGGGTTTATCGGAAAAAATATAATCACGGTAGAAATGTATAGTAAATACAGTCTATTACAGGGTTTTAGATGGCTCTAATAAATAAAACGACAGGCAGTCATTGCCTTCTGTTCAGGTAACGTTCAGGTTTTTATCGATTGCGTCTGGCTTCTTCTTCCTGATTGGTAAAGAAGTTGAGCCGTTCATTAAGGATAGAGGATAGTTGGAAATTAAGGCCTTTTGATTTTTGAGCCAGTTTTATTTGCAAGATTGCATCTCTGGTTTGTCCCGTTGCATAGTAATATTCCGCAAGATAACGATGAGATTCGGCGGGTTGATTTAAATCGCTATAAACTTGCGCCAACAATTCCAAGTAAATCGGTTGCCGCTGGGTTTTAGGCTTTAACGTAGATAAATTTTTCCGTGCCAGATCGGCGTTACCTGTTTTTATTAGAGAAGAAATATATTCCAGCTTGATGGCTTCGTTATCCGGAAATTGCTCGGTCAGTTTTTTATACCGGGCGAGCGCTGTCGTGTAATTTTTAGATTCCAGTGCAGTGCGGGCAAGTGCGGTTACGTACTGCGCCTGGTTTGGGTATTCTTTACTCAGTTGTTGGAAAATTGTTTCCGCTTCATTGAATTTTTGTGAGTTAAGTGCGCACAATCCAAGTCCGTAGCGGATAACGGCACGTTGTTCAGTCGTGCCTTGAGTTGATCGAAGTTGAAAATATTTAAGCGCCTCGGCGCTGTCAGTAGTGGTTAGAACCCGAATTTTTGCCTTGGCTAATTGATAACCGAGCGAGTCGGGGTATTGTTTGTAAGGATAGATTTCAGCACGTCCCCGTGTGTCGGAAATACGCGAGGCAGTAACCGGGTGAGTTCTTAAAAATTCAGGAATATTCTGCCCGGAATAGCGGCTGGATTGTTGTAAGCGCTCGAAAAAAGTGGGCATGCTGCGCGGATCAAACTGGGAAGCAGCCAATGTTTGCATGCCTACCCGATCAGCCTCAGCCTCGTTTTCGCGAGTAAAATCGATTTGGAACTGAACATTGCCGGCCTGGATCGCCACGATGGCGGCTTGGCCAAGAGCGGGGGATTGGGTGCCTAATAAAATGGCGGCCAAAGTCGCGGCGGCAGTAGGGATCGATAAACGGCTGGAAGCCTCATACGCTCGGTATAAATGGCGCTGGGTAACGTGGCCAATTTCGTGCGCCATCACCGATGCTAATTCGCTTTCGGCTTCTGTGATTAAAATTAACCCGGAATTTACGCCGATATAGCCGCCAGGTCCCGCAAAAGCGTTAATATCATTTTCCATCACCACAAAAAAATGGAACGGGTTGCCCGGCGCATCGCTATTAGCCACCAGTTTTTCACCAATGGTTTGAATGTATTGCTGAATTTCGGCATCCTGATTGATGGAAATTTGCGAGTGCAGGCTACGGAAAAATGCTTCGCCGAACTCTTTTTCTTCGGCAGGCGTAATCAGGGTGCCGGAAGAGTCGCCCATGTCGGGTAATTCAATTTTGTTAATCTCAACAGCCTGTTGCGGGGCAGGGAAGAGAGCGAGGCTCAAAGCCAGTGTAATAGCGGATGGTTTGAATTTCATACGATGAGACTGAATAAAATTTAACGTGAGTTTAACAGGGTTGTTAATGACTCAACCATCATGCTTCGTCTGGGCTGTGATGATTAAGCTTTATAGGGTGGGTTTGCTCTATTGTTCCAGATATTCGTGGGTTTCGCAAAGCGGCAGGGAAATATATTGGTTGCGGCCTTTTTGCTTGGCTTGATAGAGCGCTGCGTCAGCTTTGTTTAACAGGTTGTCATCATTTTCCGGAATGCCGGTGCACAGACCGATGCTAATTGTTAACCGATGGAAGGGGCTGGCATTTATATGCGGTATTGCCAGATTAAAAACCGCGCGTCTTAATTTTTCAGCAAACTGTTCGGCAGTGGCTTGGGGTAAGTGCGGCATGACCAGGACGAATTCTTCTCCGCCGTAACGCGCAACAATGTCGGTGGCGCGCGATAATTGCGATTGTAATGCACCGGCTACCAGCTTTATTGCATTATCGCCGGCTATGTGTCCGTAATAATCGTTATAGGATTTAAAAAAATCAATATCGATCATATAAATGGATAAAGGATGTTTTTGCCTTTTTGCTTCGGCTACGGCTATTTCGTAATGCGCATCGAAAAATCTGCGATTGTTGATATCAGTCAAGCCATCCGTTGTTGCTTCTTTTTTCAGGATTTCCGAATGTGAGCGCAGCATTTTTTCACGCTTGATCGAGGTGCTGGAATCCGTTACCTGAATGAGGCAGCAGGACTCATCCTGTTGTGACTGGATGGGCGTGATGGTGATTGATTGATACATCCTGGTTTGCGGTTGATTTGCTTCGGATGCGTTATACAGCGGCAGTGGCGTGCGATGCAGAGCGGTAGACAAAACCACGGGTAGTCGGTAGGCCAAAGTATTTTTGAGCGCGGTCATGAATGCCGCCGACACGGGCTCTGAAAATGCATTTTCAAGAAGCCGATTAAGGGCATCGGCTTCTTGAATGTCGCTATGTTTGGCAATCCAGTTGTTCCAGAGTAATACTTTGCTATCGGCATCAACGACAATTAACCCGATATTAATTGCGTTGGAGATATCTTCCATATTAAAACGTTTCGTAGTGATCGTATTCATGCAATGCTGCCAAGAAATTGATCGACATGGATAACAAGATTGGTCAAAGATGCTGAGCTTAATAGAAACACGAGATTGCCTGTTGTATGGCGCTTTTCGATGACGAGATCAATGTGTAATAACATAACATAGGGTTGATCGGAGTTATCTTTGAATCGATGTAATATTTCATTGGCTGACGCCACTCTGTAATGGGGTAAAGAGCTTTCCAGCGTGAAGTGGAGTATGTCGGCCATTGCGGATAGGCAAGCGTTCAAAATGATGTTGCCCAATTCACACATGGCTTCGTGCTCAAACTCTGCAAGCTCTTCAAGGCTCATTTGCGAGCCCATCATATCGCTGACGATTTTCAATGCTTGTTCTTCGGTAAACAAAAGCACGGCCTCGGCATTAAACGGGCCGCTAAAATGCTGACTTACCGCACCAAAGCGTCCGCTGTTTAATGACAATGTTGCCGAATTTATATCTTCTGAGTTAAGGACTTGCACATAGGGGACGGAAATATGGACTTCGTCTCCGACAATTTCGCTCAAGCTTAATGCTGCGCGACCTGCACCGATGCTAAATATCTCAGCCAAGGCATCAAGGTGAAGTTCGCTGAGTCCGCTCATTTGGAATTTGAAAAATAATCTAGCGTCAGAGCAATTGATTTTTCTGTGACCGGTTTTGCCACTAATATGGTTCCTAGTGAGCGGGCACGGTTTTGATGGGTTTCTTGAATGTTTGCCGAGAAAATAACGATCTTTATTGAAGGATATTTAGAAAGTATCTGTTCAGCTGCATCGGTTCCTGCAATTCCCGGCATGTTAATATCCATGGTGCAGTAATCCGGATGCTCACTATCAGCAAGTTCAATAGCGTCTTTTCCGCAGACTGCTTCAGAGATTATCCATTGAGGACGTTGGGCAAGAATGTGTGTGCGGATTAACATGCGTGATACTTTGCTATCATCGACGATCAAAAGTTTTTTTATTGAACTGTCCACAAGTATTATTTTTGTTGAGGTTAGGCTCCAAATATTCTACATGAAAAGATAAAAGTCTCGAAGCTATTCTCTCTAGGGATGCGCAGAACAAATCGCTTTCCGGTTTTTTTGGTTTTCAGTATTATTGTTTTATTTTCATATGCATACCGGTCATTTGAATAGATAAGCGACGATAACATGCGATTAAATGCCGTTTATGGATTTTTGATCGCAACGATTACCCGCTTACTTGGCGTTGAAACTTACATTTTATTTCCAGTGCCGGTACCCGGGGTTAGTACGGTCGGCGGTTCGTTTTGCGATAGTTCAACACGTACAGTGTCCGGCAGTGCATCTGCCAGCGTCGCATTATCCAGGACTTGTAAATAGGCATCGCCCGCGCGTGCCAATAAGTGCTTTAAGCCGCAACCGGGCAGTAACCGGCAGTGCTGCTGTCCGGGATCGAAACACTCTACCCAGTTAAAATGACTTTCCATACTACGCACCACCTCACCAATACGGATCATTTCCGGAGGATGCTGCAAGGATAAGCCGCCGCCTTTACCGCGCGTCGTTTTAACAAATCCTTTGCTACCCAGTTGATGCACAATCTTCACCAGGTGATTGCGGGAAATGTCAAAAAAATCAGCAATTTCGGTAATATTCGCCTGCCGGTTCGGTGACATTGCCAAGTAAAGTAATACTCTGAGAGCGTAATCCGTATAACTGGTCAGTTGCATGTTGCTTGATGTTGGGAAAAGAACTATATTATAAGCTGTATTTTTAATATATCTTTGGCGGAGGATATATTGTAATCATTAATTTTTCTGAAATTATACCTCAAGCCCTCATTTTATTGGGACGAGATGCAGCTTTTCAGGGGAGTGCTGTAAAAACTCAAATTATTTAGTGCACTAGCAAAGGTCATTATGTCTATTGTTGATAACATCACACCCGCCCAGCGATCCCGGGCACTCTGGTTAAGTACTGTTGCCTTCACCACCTGTTTTGCAGTATGGACACTCTTTTCCATCATCGGTTTGCAGATTCAGAAAGACTTGCATTTAAGCGAGACCGAATTCGGCTTGCTGGTCGGTACGCCGATACTTTCAGGTTCACTGATTCGATTGATTCTGGGTATATGGAGCGACCAGTACGGCGGGCGTATCGTTTATGCATTGGTCATGGTGACCGCGGCGATTGCCACCTTGCTGCTGACCTTTGTTGAAACGTATACGATGTTTTTAGTGACTGCACTGGGTATCGGCGTTGCCGGCGGATCATTTGCAGTGGGCATCGCCTATGTTTCGCGTTGGTATCCCAAAGAGAAGCAAGGCACGGCGTTAGGTATTTTCGGACTCGGCAACGTCGGGGCGGCGGTGACAAAATTCATCGCACCTTTTGTAATGGTCGCATTCGGATGGCATGCGGTCGCGCAAATCTGGGCGGCGGGATTATTGTTGATGGCGACAATTTTCTGGTTTGTGACCGACGATGAACCGATGCTTAAACAGCGCCGTGAATCAGGCGCCAAGCCGGATTCATTTCTAAAGCAATTGGAACCGCTGAAGGATATGCGGGTTTGGCGTTTTTCGCTGTATTACTTTTGCGTATTCGGCGCTTTTGTCGCGTTGGCGTTGTGGCTGCCGCGCTATCTGGTCGGCGCCTACGGTTTAGATATCAAGTCTGCGGGCATGCTGGCTGCGGCTTATTCCATTTTCGCCAGCCTGTTCCGTGCATTGGGCGGCTGGTTGTCCGACCGTTATGGCGCACGGCTATTGATGTACTGGACGTTTATCGTCGCTTCGATTTGTACGTTTTTCCTGTCCTATCCGCCTACAGATTACATCGTTCACGGCATCAAGGGCGATATTGCGTTCAGTCTGGCGCTTCAACCTGTTGGTTTTATCTTTCTGGTGTCGGTGTTGGGTCTGTTTATGTCATTCGGCAAGGCGGCCGTGTACAAACATATTCCGGTTTATTATCCCGATAATGTTGGCGCTGTCGGCGGCGCAGTTGGCATGATAGGCGGTCTGGGCGGATTCCTGCTACCGTTGACTTTCGGCATGTTGAACGATTTGACCGGCATTTGGAGCAGCTGCTTCATGTTGCTGTTTGTGTTGATGACGATTGCGCTGACCTGGATGCATTTCTCGATTGTCAGGATGGAGCGCCGTGTCGTACCTGAGCTGGCTAAAATATCGACCGATCTGCATGAACTGAGTCATCCGGCTCCGCTGGTGCTGACCGATTGGAATCCCGAAGACCGGGATTTTTGGGAAAAGACCGGCAAGCGCATTGCTGCCCGTAACCTGTGGATCAGTATCCCCGCTTTATTGCTGGCTTTTGCGGTGTGGATGGTGTGGAGCGTCGTGGTGATTAACCTGCCCAGCATCGGCTTCAAATACACCACCAACGAGTTGTTTTGGCTGGCTGCGTTGCCGGGCTTGTCGGGAGCTACCTTGCGGATTTTCTATTCGTTCATGGTGCCTATTTTCGGCGGCCGCCGCTGGACTACGATCAGCACCGCCTCGTTGCTGTTGCCGTCGTTATGGATAGGTTTTGCGGTGCAAAATCCTGAAACGCCTTATGTGTTGATGGTGGTGTTGGCCTTGTTATGCGGTTTCGGCGGCGGTAATTTTGCGTCCAGCATGGCGAATATCAGCTTTTTTTATCCGCAGTCCCAAAAAGGCACCGCTCTGGGCCTGAATGCCGGTTTAGGCAATTTGGGCGTCAGCACTGTGCAATTTGTGGTGCCGCTGGTTATCGCTGCCGGGGTGTTCGGTTCGCTGGGCGGTGAACCGCAACAGTGGGTTAAGGGTGCGGTGACCAAATCCATCTGGCTGCAAAATGCCGGTTTTATCTGGGTGCCGTTTATCATCGCAACCAGCATCGCGGCATGGTTCGGCATGAATGATATTGCCTCCGCCAAGGCATCCTTCAAAGAGCAGGCGATTATTTTCAAGCGCAAGCATAACTGGTTGATGTGCTGGCTTTATACCGGCACCTTCGGTTCGTTTATCGGTTATGCGGCCGGTTTTCCGATGTTGATTAAAATCCTCTTTCCCGATATTAACCCGACCGAATACGCCTTTTTGGGGCCGCTGGTGGGTGCGTTAATCAGGCCGGTCGGCGGTTGGCTGGCTGACAAGCTGGGCGGCGCCAGGGTGACGCTGTGGAATTTCGTGATCATGATTTGTGCAGTGTTTGGGGTGTTGCATTTTATGCCTTCGGCGGGCAATGCGGGCGATTTCTGGGGCTTTCTGGCGATGTTCATGCTGTTGTTTATCACTACCGGCATCGGCAACGGCTCTACGTTCCGCATGATTCCGGTCATCTTTATGACCGAACGCTTGTGTGCGGCAAAAGGGCTGGGCGATGAAGCTGTTGCCGAAGCCCAAAAAGATGCCGGTAAAGAAGCGGCGGCGGTGTTGGGTTTCAGCTCTGCGATTGCGGCTTACGGCGCGTTCTTTATCCCGAAAAGTTACGGCACGGCGATCAGTATGACCGGTACGCCTAATGCGGCTTTGTATTGTTTTATAACTTTTTATCTGGTGTGTATCGGCATAACCTGGTGGTTTTATGCGCGTAAAACGGCGGCTATGCCTTGTTGATCGTTAAAATAAAAGCTATCACCACGAAGACACGAAGGGCACGAAGTTTTTACTTTGTTTTTTCTTTGTGAACTTCGTGTCTTCGTGGTGACACATCAATTTGTTTAAGTCGATGTGTTGGGGATGAGGTACGAACCCCAAACAATCATCAAAACCCTAAAATATAGGTAAACCTTATGAGTCATTTCCTGGACCGCTTGCTCTTCTTCAAGAAAAAAGTAGATACCTTCTCCGGCGATCACGGCGTGGTGACCAACGAAGACCGAAGCTGGGAGAACAGCTACCGGTCGCGCTGGCAGCACGACAAGATCGTGCGCTCCACGCACGGCGTCAATTGTACGGGGTCTTGCAGCTGGAAGATCTATGTCAAAAACGGTTTGGTAACCTGGGAAACCCAGCAAACCGATTACCCTCGCACCCGCCCCGATCTGCCTAATCACGAACCGCGCGGTTGTCCTCGAGGTGCGAGCTATTCCTGGTATCTGTATAGCGCCAACCGCCTTAAATATCCGCTGATACGCGGCCGCCTGGTCAGGTTGTGGCGCGATGCCAGACTGACTTTAGACCCTGTTGACGCCTGGGCGTCGATAGTCGAAGATCCGGCTAAAACCACAGAATACAAGTCGGTGAGGGGCTTGGGTGGTTTGGTTCGCGCCAATTGGGAGGAGGTCAACGAAATCATCGCGGCGGCCAATATTTATACCGCCAAAACTTTCGGCCCCGACCGTATTATCGGCTTCTCACCGATTCCGGCGATGTCGATGGTGTCTTATGCGGCCGGCAGTCGTTATCTGTCGCTGATCGGCGGCGTCAGCATGAGTTTTTACGACTGGTATTGCGATTTGCCGCCCGCATCGCCGCAAACCTGGGGCGAGCAAACCGATGTGCCGGAATCGGCTGATTGGTATAACGCCGGATTCTTGATGCTGTGGGGCTCGAACGTACCGCAAACCCGCACGCCCGATGCCCATTTTATGACCGAAGCGCGCTATAAAGGCGCGAAAGTCGTGGTGGTCAGCCCCGATTATTCCGAGGCCAGCAAGTTCGCCGACCTGTGGCTGCATCCGAAGCAAGGCACCGATGCCGCGTTGGCGATGGCGATAGGGCATGTGATCCTGAAGGAATTTCATGTCGAGCGACAAAGCCCGTATTTCAACCAGTATGTGCGCGAAAATACCGACTTGCCATTCCTAGTCATGCTGAAAGAACAGGACGGTTATTATGTGCAGGACCGTTTTCTCAGGGCCTCTGACTTTTCAGGTCAGCTCGGCCAAGACAATAACCCCGACTGGAAAACCGTTGCCTATGATGAAATCAACGGGCAGATAATCCCGCCTTGCGGCTCTATCGGTTTTCGTTGGGGCGAAAGCGGACATTGGAATATCGAACAAAAAACCGTAGACAATCAGGAAGTAAAATTACGCTTGAGTCTGATCGATATTAAGGATGATGTCGCCAGCGTCGGTTTTCCTTATTTCGGCGGCTCCGAACATCCGCATTTTACCCATTCCGCGCACGACGCGATTCAAAAGCGTAACGTGCCGGTTAAAAAAATCACCTTGGCCGACGGCAGCGAAGTAGTGGCGACCACGGTGTTCGATTTACTGGTTGCCAACTACGGTATAGATCGTGGCTTGGGCGGAGCTAGCGTCGCCGGTTCTTATGACGAAAATGTACCGTACACGCCCGCATGGCAGGAAAAAATCACCGGCGTTACCCGGAAAAATGTAATCGCGGTAGCGCGGGAATTTGCGTCCAACGCTGAAAAGACGAAGGGCCGCTCGATGGTCATTCTGGGCGCGGGCATCAATCACTGGTACCACATGGACATGAATTACCGCGGCATCATGAACATGCTGATGCTGTGCGGTTGCGTCGGCCAGTCCGGCGGCGGCTGGGCGCATTATGTCGGACAGGAAAAACTGCGTCCGCAAACCGGCTGGTTGCCGCTGGCGTTCGGCCTGGATTGGAAGCGTCCGCCGCGGCAGATGAACAGCACCTCGTTTTTCTATAATCACACCAGCCAATGGCGCTATGAAAAGCTCAAAGTTCATGAAATTTTGTCGCCGCTGGCAAAACCCAAAGACTGGCAAGGCAGCCTGATCGATTTCAACGTGCGTTCAGAGCGCATGGGCTGGCTGCCGTCCGCGCCGCAACTGCAAACCAACCCGCTGCAAGTGGTCAGGGATGCGGAAAAAGCCAAACAAGATCCGATTGACTATGTCCTCAAATCGCTGAAAAGCGGCAAGCTGAAGATGTCCTGCGAAGACCCGGATAATCCGCAAAATTTCCCGCGCAACATGTTCGTCTGGCGCTCCAATTTGCTGGGATCGTCCGGCAAAGGTCATGAATACTTCCTGAAATATTTGCTGGGTACGCAACACGGCTTGCAGGGCAAAGATCTGGGCGATAGCGCAGACAAGCCATCGGAAGTCGAATGGCATGACACCGCCGCGGAAGGCAAACTCGATTTATTGGTCACGCTGGATTTTCGGATGTCCACGACCTGCCTGTATTCGGACATTATCCTGCCGACTGCAACCTGGTACGAGAAAAACGACCTGAATACCTCGGATATGCACCCGTTCATCCATCCGTTGTCCAAGGCCGTCGATCCCGCTTGGGAATCGCGCTCCGATTGGGATATTTACAAAGGCATCGCGAAGAAATTCTCGGAATTAACCGTAGGGCATTTAGGTCTGGAAAAAGACATAGTCGCCGTACCTATCCTGCACGACACACCGGCAGAGCTGGCTCAGCCGTTTGACGTTAAGGATTGGAAAAAAGGCGAATGCGAGCCGATTCCGGGCAAAACCATGCCGACGCTGGTCGTGGTCGAGCGTGACTACCCGAACACCTACAAGATGTTTACTTCGTTGGGACCGTTGATGAGTAAAGTCGGTAACGGCGGTAAAGGCATCGCCTGGAACACCGATACAGAAGTCAAACAACTGGGCGAGCTGAACCGGCTGGTGACCGATGAAGGCATCAGCAAAGGCTTGCCGCGCATCGAATCCGATATTGATGCAACCGAAGTTATCTTGATGCTGGCGCCTGAAACCAACGGTCATGTCGCGGTTAAAGCCTGGGAGGCTCTGAGTAAAATCACCGGACGCGATCACACCCATCTGGCTCTGCCGCGCGAAGACGACAAAATCCGTTTCCGCGACGTACAGGCGCAGCCGCGCAAGATTATCTCGTCGCCGACCTGGAGCGGTGTTGAATCCGAGCAAGTCTGTTATAACGCCTGCTATACCAATGTCCATGAGCGGATTCCCTGGCGTACGCTGACCGGCCGCCAGCAGTTTTACCAGGATCACAGCTGGATGCGGGCGTTCGGCGAGACTTTGTGCGTCTATAAGCCGCCGGTCGATACCCGCTCCATTGCGCCGATTTTGGGCCAAAAGCCCAACGGCAATGATGAAATCGTGTTGAATTTCATCACACCGCATCAGAAATGGGGCATACACAGCACTTATACCGATAACCTGTTGATGCTGACCCTGTCGCGCGGCGGACCGATCGTGTGGATGGGCGAAATCGATGCGGCCAAAGTCGGTATCAAGGATAACGACTGGATTGAAGCCTTTAATGTCAACGGCGCGCTGGTCGCCAGGGCGGTGGTCAGTCAGCGCGTTCCGGAAGGCATGTGCATGATGTATCACGCCCAGGAAAAAACAGTGAACATGCCTGGCTCAGAAATGACCGGCGGGCGCGGCGGCATCCATAACTCGGTTACCCGCGCGACGCTTAAACCGACGCATATGATCGGCGGTTACGCCCAGCTAAGTTACGGTTTTAATTATTACGGTACGGTCGGTTCCAATCGGGATGAATTTGTGATTATCCGCAAAATGAGCAAAGTCGATTGGCTGGATGAAGAGCCGACTCATCAAGATGCCAATCAACAAGAGGGCGCATAAATGACTAATTTATTAGGAACGAACGCGGGTTCAGTAGAAACTCAAGCCAAAAGGCCGCGCAATATTCGCGCACAAATAGGCATGGTGTTGAATCTGGATAAGTGTATCGGCTGTCATACCTGCTCGGTTACCTGCAAAAACGTCTGGACCTCGCGTAAAGGGGTTGAGTATGCGTGGTTTAATAACGTCGAAACCAAGCCGGGCGTAGGTTTTCCTCAGCAGTGGGAAAACCAGGACAAATGGAACGGCGGCTGGGTGCGAAAAATCAACGGCAAGATAGAACCGCGTCAAGGCAACAAGCGTCAAATATTGCGTAATATTTTCGGCAACCCCGATTTACCTGAAATAGACGATTATTACGAACCGTTCGATTTCGATTACCAGCATTTACATACCGCCAAAGAATCGAAAAACCCGCCCACTGCGCGCCCCTTTTCGGTGATTACCGGCGAGCGCATGGAAAAAATCGAAGGTGGCCCGAACTGGGAGGAAATCCTGGGCACGGAATTTTCATCGCGTTCGCGCGATACCAACTTCGATAACATCCAGAAAGACATGTACGGTGAATTTGAAAACACCTTCATGATGTATCTACCGCGTTTGTGCGAACACTGCCTGAACCCTACTTGCGTTGCGGCCTGTCCCAGCGGCTCGATTTACAAGCGCGAAGAAGACGGCATTGTGTTGATCGACCAGGACAAGTGCCGCGGCTGGCGGATGTGCGTTTCGGCCTGCCCGTATAAAAAAATCTATTACAACTGGGAAACCGGGAAATCGGAAAAATGTACGTTCTGCTATCCGCGCATTGAAGCGGGCGAGCCTACTGTTTGCTCTGAAACCTGCGTCGGGCGGATTCGTTATCTGGGCGTGTTGTTGTATGACGCCGACCGTATCGAAGCCGCGGCAAGCTGCGAGAACGAGCAGGACTTGTACCTGCAACAGCTGGATGTTTTTCTCGATCCATTCGATGAGGAAGTGATAGCGGAAGCGCGGACAGCAGGCATTCCCGAATCCTGGCTGACAGCGGCGCAACAATCGCCTGTTTATAAAATGGCGATAGACTGGAAAGTCGCGTTTCCGCTGCATCCTGAGTTCCGCACGCTGCCGATGGTCTGGTATGTGCCGCCGTTATCGCCGATTCAATCGGCAGCGGAAAGCGACCAGATCGGCATGGATGGCGACATTCCCGACGTGCGTTCGTTGCGTATTCCTGTGCAGTATTTGGCTAACTTACTGACAGCGGGTAAAGAAGAACCCGTTGTATTGGGTTTGGAGCGAATGCTGGCGATGCGGGCTTATATGCGCAGCCTTAGCGTCGATGGGGTAGTCAATACCGAGGTGTTGGAGCGCGTCGGTTTGAGCCGGTTGCAGGTCGAAGAAATGTATCGCTATATGGCGATTGCCAATTACGAAGACCGTTTTGTGATTCCAACCAGTCATCGTGAATATGCCAGTTCTACCTTCGATGCTTACGGCGAGCAAGGCGGCTGCGGATTCAGTTTCGGTAGCGGATGTTCTACGAGCAATAGTGAAACCAATCTGTTCGGTGGCAACAAGAAGCCTCAACGAAGTGGCGGCATTCCGATCAAGATCCCTATTAAAGTTGAATCGGCAAAATAAAGGTATTAGTGTCAATTAAAGACAATTCACCACGAAGACACGAAGGGCACGAAGAAAGACAAGGTAAAAACTTCGTGGACTTCGTGTCTTCGTGGTGAGTAAATCAATCTGTTTAGACTTAAATTATTATGCTTACACTAAAAGTTCTATCGTTACTGCTGAGTTACCCCGAAGCCGAGATGCTTGCAGCATTAGACGAAATGGCCGCGGTCGTCGAACAGGAAAATCTGCTGCTGGAAGACCATAAAAAATCCGTGCTGGCGCTGATCGATTCCTATCGCGGAGCAGACTTGCTCGATAGCCAAGAGCAATATGTAGCGCTATTCGACCGGGGACGGTTTTTGTCGCTGCATATCTTCGAGCATGTCCACGGCGAATCCCGCGATCGGGGACAGGCCATGGTTAACCTGCTGCAAATGTACGAAGCGCACGGTTTTGAAATGTCCACCCATGAACTGCCGGACTACATCCCATTATTTCTGGAGTTTCTTTCACAGCAAGAACAAACGGAAGCAGTGCAGTTACTGCACGATGCGATGCCGGTGTTAAGCTTACTGGGCGCAAGACTGACCGAACGCGGCAGCGATTTCCATGCAATTTTCGATGCCCTGGCAGGTTTTGCAGGCGAACCCGAAGCACTGGAAGAAATCCGTCAGCAAGCAGAGACCGAAGGCGAGGATGAAACCTTGGCCAACATGGATGAAATCTGGGAAGAAGAAGCCGTCAGTTTTATGGGGGCTGGGGATGCGTGTAAAAGCCAAACAGCCGCTGTCAGTCCAATCACAATCACGCCACGCGATCAGTTTTTGAAATCGCAAAATCGTTCTCTTTAGAAGGAGTCAATCGTGGATTATCTCAATACCCTGCTATTCGGTTATTACCCCTATATCGCGATCAGCGTATTCTTCATCGGCAGCCTGGCGCGTTACGACCGCGATCAATACACATGGCGCACCGGTTCCAGCCAATTCCTGCGCGCCAAAGAATTAAGGCTGGGCAGTAACTTATTTCATATCGGTATCTTGCTGCTTTTCGTCGGGCATTTCGTCGGCCTGTTGACGCCGCCGGCGGTTTACCATGCCTTAGGTTTATCTACGTCGGCAAAACAAATCCTGGCTGTGGTTGCGGGGGGCGTTTTCGGCGGCGTGTGTTTAAGAGGCATCATCATCCTGATACGCCGTCGCCTGACCGATGCCCGGATTCGCGCGACCAGTAGCCGTATGGATATTTTCATCCTGTTGCTGATCGGGGTACAGCTGGCGCTGGGCCTGATGACCTTACCCATTTCGCTTTATCATTATGACGGCGCCAATATGCTATTGCTGGCGGAATGGGCGCAACGCATCGTGACTTTTCGTAGCGGCGCGGCGGATCAAATCAGCGAGATCGGTTTTATCTTCAAATTGCATTTATTTTTAGGGCAGACTTTATTCCTGGTTTTTCCGTTTAGCCGTTTAGTGCATGTCTGGAGCGTTCCGCTGGGCTATGTCACTCGGCCTTATCAAGTCGTTCGCAGGCGTTAAATGATAGGGCGTGCGATGCGCGCCTTTTCTACGATGTTTATCAAGTTGGCGCTGATGAATCAGAAGCACAAGGTTACTAGCATTAGATGAATGAGGCATGCCGCCAGTCTTTGTCTAAAGTTTCTGGCGCGCACGGCACGCCCACAGCATGTAGAGCACCGCGAAGCCCATAGCATCAAGCAAATAAAGGAATTATTTCGTCTTAAATAGAGATACCATCGTCCTGGACGGATTGTTACTGCTGCATATAAAGATGTTCAATAAAGCGGACTGGTTGAGGCGAATTCTCGAACCCTGCCGTTAGCTTGAAAGATGTTAATACAGGGCATAAAAAGCATGTTTAATTGAATTGAGCCCGTTTTTGTCCGATTATCGCTTCTTCGCGCCATGAGTGTGTTAAGTCATTTGCTCTGTATAATCTTCTGTGCGCCCGGAAATAATCATGGATAAAATCAAATTGCATACCGTATGGCATCAATGATGCGTTCGCTCAGAATTAAACTTTCATTAGCGCTTATTATCACCAGCATGAGCGCTGTCTCTGTTGTCGGAATTATCACCCAGTGGCGTGTATCGACAAGATTCGATCAAATGGCAATGGAGCATGCTTTTGAAAATTTCCAAGCGGATGTTGGAGCCTATATTGATTCTTACGGTTCCTGGGATGAGGCGAAGAAGATAGAACGGTTTGGCCAGTTTGTCAGACGCAGGCGCGCGTTAATAGGCCCACATGCCGATGAACCGTTTTTTTCCAGGCCTGAAGACGGGATACGGCCTGCGGGTCGGCGGTTAACCCCGCCGATGCCGGATGAACCGGAGTGGGCGCCGCCGTTCCTGTTCATATTGCTTGATCCGCAAGGCAAGGTGTTGCTGGGCGGCGGAAAATATGAAGAGGGAGAATTTGTGCCGGAATCGGCCCGTTTGGGAGTGAGTCCCATTATGCGAGGCGGCCAAGTATTGGCATTGGCGATTCCGCAAGGCAAGCCCAATTTGTCAGCGGTCGATATGAATTATCTGGCGATAATCAGGGAAGCACTGATATATGCTTTTCTTATTGCCAGTGCACTGGCGATTTTTCTCGGCTTTATGATCAGTAAACGGCTAAGCAAGTCGCTTCATGAACTGACAATAGCTATCAGGGCTATGAGCCAAGGGAAGCTTCGTCAAAAAGTAACCGTGCATGGCAAGGACGAAACAGGCATGCTCGCTGAAGCATTTAATCGTATGAGCGCTGATCTTGCCCATGCCTATGAGCAATTGGAGGAATCCAACTGCACCATTAGCGAGCAGGCATTGTTGTTAAAAGAGCTGAGCATCCGAGACGAATTGACCCAACTTTATAATCGTCGCTATTTTAATGAGCAGGCAAATAAGCTTTTTATGCACATGAAACGGTATAAGCGCCCATTGAGTTTTATGATTGGCGATCTTGACCATTTCAAGCAGGTAAATGACCGGTTTTCCCATGCCACCGGCGATGAAGTGCTAAAAGCAGTCTCTGGCATATTGAAAAACAACACACGCGCAAGCGATATTGTCGCCCGTTATGGCGGCGAGGAGTTCGTCATTATTTTTCCTGAAACGCCATTGATGCAGGCGGTGGAACAATGCGAAAGACTACGTAAAATGATTGAAAGTTTTTCCTGGTCGGCCATACATCCCGAGCTTAAGGTTAGCATGAGCATAGGCTTGAATGACGATCTTGGCTTTGATCGCTTCGAACAGATGCTGGCAGTCGCCGATAAGAATCTGTTTCAAGCAAAAGCCGACGGCAGAAACCGGCTCTGTTATCAGTCTTCGGTGGATTTGGAGCTTCGCGCGGGAATGCTTTAGAGAGGCCGCTTGTAGAGCGAAGCCGGTCAAATTTTATGCACAGGCGTTTATTTATATTCGGGATAAAAGCCCTGTTAGACAGATATCACCCTCCGATATTTTTGGTTCAATTCCTTAATGATCCCAGCTTAAATCTGCTAAAATTGCAATAAAGGTAAATACTTATCCAATCATCGGTGATGATTGCTCTAAATATCAGAATAACCCGTAGTAGAACTTAAATTTATAGGCGATTAACCATGACGATTTTTCATAATACTGCTACAGCAGCGCAATTAAGTAATGGTGTAGAAGACACAACATATACCATTGCAACGGCGGATTTGTTAAATGGACTTTCCACTGATGCCGGTTCATTAAGCGTTACTGGTTTGTCGTCAACACATGGTGGTTTTGTTCTCGATACTAATAGTGGCAATTGGCAATTTCACCCGGATCACAATTACTGGGGAAATGTTGTTATCAGTTATCAAGTAACCGATGGCAGCGGCGCGATATTGTCAACCAGACAATCCTTTGTATTAAACGCTGTCAACGATGCGCCTGAGTTAACCGGTACGGCGGCTACGTTAGTCTCCGGCACTCAAGGTATACCCTATATCATCAATGCAGCGGATTTATTGCAGGGATTCACCGATGTTGACCGTGATGCCTTAGGCGTTGGCGATACCTTAAGTATTGCAGGCCTGGCAGCTAGTGTTTAATTACGTAAATTAGTTACCGTATTTCTTATTTGGCTACCTTTTA